>JAZTWS010000162.1:0-3963 GCA_045636005.1 Eubacteriales bacterium
GGATTGCGGAGATAGCCGCGAACGTTTCCGATATAATCCGAAACGGCGACCACGTGTCCCGCGGGACCGTCGCCCGCCAGCGTAACGGTGATGCAATCTGTCTTTTCGCCCAACATACAACCCATCATGGAGGTGGCGGTCAAAAGACGTCCCAGGGTTGCGGACGCGGTGGGGGTGGTATTGTGAGTACGGATCGCCTCGTTGTCGATCTCTCTGGAATTGATGACGTGAATACGCGCGCTTCCGTCGCTCGTCATCGCGCGAAGTATCGTAGATTTTCCCATTTTTATCTCCTTTTTATTTCTTGCCATGCCCAAACGAGCCTCTCCTCGCTCCACGCTGCATTGGCAGGACTTGTGGAAGGCAGAAGACACGCGGGCATGCCCGTTTTACTCTGTAAATATTTCTCATATAGCCTTGCGGCCGTTTTTCCGTTCACGAAAATTCTCGTAATTTTGCTTCCCGAAAGAATGGGGGTAAGATCGTTTGGCACCGCGTCCGTGATCGAGCTGTCCGACGAGCCCGCGATCTCGCATCCGGCAATCACGTCGAAAAGTGCCACGCGGTTGCGAAGCAAAAAGCTCTTTTTTTCCTCGACCGTACTCGGCACGCCCTCCCCAAACACCGCCGCAAGCACCCGCCAAAAGCGGTTGCGCGGATGGCCGTAAAAGAACCCCTCCGAGCGCGATGCCACCGACGGAAAAGAACCCAAGATCAGAATGCTCGAATTCTCATCGTACACGGGCGCAATGCCGTGCTCCTCTCTTTGCCGCGTCATGCGTCAAGTGCCTCAACCGTTGTGTAATAGTATTTTTCCTGAAAATCAATTGCCGCCCGCATTTCCTCGGCCGTAAAGTGCATACCGATCGGCGCGGCGATCAGCTTATCCTCCACGTCGTTTTCGCGGTGCGCAATGCCGATCACACGGCATTCCGCACGCTCCACAGGCTCCTTTACGCCGAGAAGATAGACGTCCAGCTCCTCACCGTCACCGCCAAGCACGTTCGGAATAAAGCCGTAATTGATGGGATAAAGGAGCGTCTTCTCGCCCTTGTGATGCTCATAGCCTACGGGGCGGTCGATCTCGATCTCCACGGTCTTTCCGAGATACGAGCGCACCTGCTCCTTTCGGGCCTTATGCGTGTAGATGCCCTTCTTGCACCGCGCGGCAAAATACCAACGCTCGCTCGTCTCGCTAATCTCCGCAAAATCGGTATCGGCACTCACGCGCAAAAGCTCAAAGCCCGTTGCCGCAAGCGCCTCCTTGATCTCCTCCATCGAGTAACAACGCTCGCACTGCTCCTCGTCCTCGCGGAAATAGCGTCCGTCCTCGTCCTCGCGGAAGACCGAGAGGTAAAAGCGACAAAGCTTCGATTTTTCGTCATAGTCGTTCTGCCAACCGCAAAAGGATCCCTCATCCTCCAAAATATAGGAGTTGTTTCCGTAGACCTTCTCAAATTTGTAAGGGGTATTCATATCGAAAAGGAAAAGTCCGTCGGGCTCAAGATAGTTATGCACCGTGGCAAAGCACGCCGTAAGATCGCCGTCCTCGGTCAGATAATTGAGACTGTCAAGACAGCACGTGACCGCCCCCACCGTCCCGTAAAGCTCAAAACGGCGCATATCCTGCAAAAGATAGAGAATGTTTTTCCCTGCCGAGCGCTCGTACGCCACCGACAGCATCTCCTCGCTCCCGTCCACGCCGATCATGTCGTAGCCGCGCGCGGCAAGCGCCAGCGTCATGCTTCCCGTACCGCACGCAAGGTCGCACAGAAGCGTCGGACGCGCCGCAAGGTAGCGTTCAAAGTTTTTCTCCACAAAATCCGCCCACGCGCTATAGTCGATCTCGGCGTTCAGCTTATCGTAAATTTCCGCAATGGCTCCATAGCCCTTCGTATATCCCATTATTCTTCAAGTCCCATTTTTTCAAAAATTTTATAGATGTCACCCGCACCCATCACGATGAGCAGGTCACCCTCGGTCAGCGTTTCCCGAAGATAGGAAACGATGGCGTCCATGTCCCCGACGTACTTTCCATTGGGCAGAGCCTCGGCCAGCTTTTTGCCGCTGACCTCACCCGTGTCGATCTCGCGCGCCGCGTAAATGTCGGCAATGATCGCCTCGTCCACCGCGCCGAACGCGCCGAGAAACTCGCCAAAGAGTCCCGCCGTTCTCGAATAGGTGTGCGACTGAAACACGCAAACCGTACGCCGATACCCCATCGCGGCCGCGCCCTCAAGCGTGGTCTTTACCTCGGTGGGATGGTGGCCGTAGTCATCGTAGACCGTAGCCCCCCCGAAGCATCCCTTGTATTCCATACGCCGCTGCGCACCCGAGAAGGCCGCAAGCCCCCTCGCCACGCCCTCGCCGTCCACGCCGCAGAGATAGGCCGCGGCGGCGGTTGCCAGCGCGTTGTAAATATTATGATGCCCCGTGACATGAAGCTTTACGCGGCAGAAGGGATTGCCAAACGCCATGACGTCAAAGTGCGGACAGCCGTTTACCGTCTCCACGCCCGTCGCGTAAAAATCGGCGTCGGCATCAAGCATCGAGAACCAAATCACGCGCCCCCCGTAGCCAGCAAGCGCGGCCTTTATATGCGCGTCGTCACGGTTCGCCACGACGAAGCCATCCTCGCCCGTCTTTTCGGCAAACGCGCGGAAGGAACGCTCAATATGCGCCATGCTCTTAAAATAGTCCACGTGATCCATCTCGATATTGAGCAAGACCGCAATGCTCGGATAAAAGTCCAAAAAGGAGTCCATGTACTCACAGGCCTCGAAGATGAAATGCTCCTCACCGCCGATGCGGTACGCGCCTCCCATCGAGCGCATGGCCGCGCCCGAAAGCACCGTGGGGTCGGTGTCCGCACACATAAAGACCTCGGCACACATGGAGGTCGTGGTGCTTTTGCCGTGCATACCCGAAAGACCGATGCGATTTTTATAGTCGGTCATCAAAAAGCCGAGATAGTCGGCGCGCGAAATGAGGGGAATGCCCCGCTCCTTCGCTCTTACGTATTCGGGATTGTCGGGCGAGATAGCCACCGTGTAGACCACCGCGTCATAGGCGTCAATATGCTCCGCCTCATGCGAATAAAAGACCTCGATCCCCTCGTCCGCAAGCCGCCGCGTGACCGCCGTTTCGGTGCGATCCGAGCCGCCCACGCGATAGCCGCGCCGCTTGGTGATGAGCGCCAGCGAGGACATATTCACCCCACCCACGCCGATAAAGAAAAAACTGCGGCAATTCGCCGTCATTTCTCGAATGCACGCTGCGCCAAAATGTGTATTTTCGGTTGCCACCGCTCTCACGCCCTTTCTTTTCGCTCCGATTTTTCTCTCTTCCCCGCCTTTTTCAGACAAAAAAGAAGAAAAATTGCACATAAATTAACAAAAATATCAATTGTTGTTTGAATACTTGTCACAAAATCATTATATACTGATAGTAGAAAAAATGACACCAAATTTTTTCCTCAAGGAGACGGAATATGAAAATTACCGACATCAAAATCCGAAAGACCTTTGACGAAGGCCCCATGAAAGCCATCGTATCGGTCACCTTCGACGGCCAGCTTGCCGTTCATGACATCAAGGTAATCAACGCCCGTGACAAATTCTTCATCGTGATGCCCAGCCGCAAAAACCCCGACGATACCTATCGGGATATCGTTCACCCGATCAACGCGCAGTTCCGCAGTACGCTGGAAGAAGCCGTGATCGAGGCCTACGAGGCCGAGCTTGCCGTTCTCGAAACCCGCGCACGTGAAGAGGCCGCGTTTGACGCGATCCCCGAGGTCGAGGAGCAACTCGTTTAAAAATCCCCCTCGGCAAAGAGAATACCGATGTGTGAAAAGCATCGGTATTCTTTTTTTATCCCCCGATAAATTGAAGTTTATCGGTGAGCTTCGCAAAAACAAGAGATTGGAGCAAATAGCCTCCCTCCGAGAGGGTAGCGAAGCGG
>JAZTWS010000163.1:0-2238 GCA_045636005.1 Eubacteriales bacterium
TCGCGCAGGCTCCTTCCACCGCCAATGGCGGTCCTTATCTCGCTGCGGCTCGGTCACGCCACGGCTCTGACTGCCATTTAGGCAGTCATTCACTACCGTGGCGCCGCTTCGCTACCCTCTCGGAGGGAGGCTTGGTTTATGTGCCTCGTTCGTACAATCATAGCCACACCGATAAACTTCAATTTATTGTGGTAACGAGGAAGGGGTTGGTTTCGGAGAGGCGTCTGAGGTCGGTACTGATCTGCACGACGGTGATTTCGTCGCCGATTTCGAGTTTTTCACCTTCTATATATAGGGTGTTTTCCGAGACGAATTGTGTTTTTGCGCGGCGGCCGTTGACGAAGACGTAGCTGCTTTCGGTAAAGTTTTCGCCCGTTACGGTGAAGGCTTTTTCCGCGGTGGGAGAGAGAGCCGTGATGGCGATCTCGTCGATGCCGAGGCGCATGGCGATCTTCTCGAAGGGGAAGGGGGAGCCGTAGGCAAGGGCGTCGCCGTAAAGCGTATCGTAGCCGAGAAGCTTCAAAAGCTCGAAGTGGCGGTCGGTGTTCGGGTAGGCCGTCCACAGACGCGGCACGATCCCCATGTCAAAATCCAACAGCGAGAAGGCGTAGGGGTAGAGATGGTACGCAGGAAGCTCGCCCGTAAGGGCGGCGTCCTTGGAGAGTCCGTAAGTGCTCCAGATCACATAGTCGGTCGAGAGCAGATCTCCCGCCGTAAAGTCGTCCTCGGTAAGATCCAGTGTGGGCAGATGGTCACCGTAAAGCACCAAGAGCGTCTCCTCGTCGCGTGCCTTGAGTTCTTCGATCAGTGTGGCGAGGAAGGTGTCGGTGGCGCGGAGGGTGGCGGCGTAATACGCGTAGGAATTTTTCAGCGCCTCATTCTCAACACCGAAAACGTCGATATCTCCCTCGTCTGTGGGGATATCGGGGTAGCCGCCGTGTCCCTCTACCGTTACGGCAAAGACGAAATCCTGCGTTTCGGTAGAGTCGAGTGCTTTTAATATATAGGGAGTCAGATTTTCGTCCTTTTCCCAACCGAGCGAGTTATAGGTAAGATTCTTCATATATTCCGCGCCCGTGAAGTCTTGGAAGCCGAGGTTGGCGTAGACGCGGTAGCGGTCGTAAAAGGCGGAGGTGTGGTTGTGGAAGGCGTGCGTGCCGTAGCCGAGCGACAAAAGGTTGTAGGCAATCGTCTCGCAGCTTTTCTCGCGAAGTACGCTTTGATACGGATATTCTCCCGTGCCGAACAGGTCGAGCGGAAGTCCCGTCAGCACCTCAAATTCGGTGTTGACCGTACCCGATCCGATGCCGGGAACGCGAAGCGTACCCGAAAGTCCCTGCTCGCCGAGCGCGTGGAAGGTGGGAATGGGGTCTTCGGAGAAGGAGACGTCCTTCAGGCGCGCCACGTCGAAGAAGGATTCAAGCTGAATGAAAATGACGTTGGGTTTCTCGGCGGGCGCGTTCGGCTCGCGCGCGGATAAATCGCGTAAAAGTTCGGTTACCGCTTCGGGCGAATATGTGTCGGGGCGGTCGATGCCGCGGTCAAAGAGACTGCGGAGGAAGCAATAGGGGAAGCCGTAGGTGTCGTAGCCGTCGCACATATCGTCAAATTTGTCGGGTGTGGCGTTGCCGAGTCCCACGAAGGCCAGCGTGAAAAGGAGAAGAGCCAAAAGCACGCAGAGCGTGGCGATCAGTACGTGGGGGAGTGGCAGACGCGAGAAGCGCGGGGCCTTGCGGAAAAGCAGAATGAGAAGCGCGATCCCTGCGAGAATGCCGACGGCCGAGAGAATGATCTCAACGGGGGACATATACACGCTCACGATGGCAATGCCCGTGCGAATGATGTAAAAGTCAATGGCCTGAAGCGGCGTGACGCGCATGCCGAGAAGCACGCAGTCGGTGATGCCAAGACCAAGCCACAGGACGCTTATGAGCGAAAGCACGAAAACGCGGCGGCGGAAAAAGAGGGCGATACCATAGAATGCCACGAGAATGAGCGCGTTATACAGCGCGCTTATCGGATGGCAGATCATGCCCCAGACGCCGCCCACGAGCGAGCGCATATGCAAACACCAAATGAGCGCGTTGGCAATCAGCGCACACAAAAGCGTCGTAAGGTACGGCCGATTTTCAATAAAGGAAAGAATTTTTTTCATAACGGTTCCTTTGGGTGAGATTCAAATTTTGATTTGTCTGGGGAGAACGTGTAGGGGACTTTTTGAAAAAAGTCCCCTACGGC
>JAZTWS010000164.1:0-7842 GCA_045636005.1 Eubacteriales bacterium
TGCGCAACACACCGACAAATCAAAATTTGAAGCGAAAGAGGCGGTGTTTGGCGGGTTTGGGGCAAGAAAGGCGCGAAAAACCGAGGATAAGGGCTGTTTTTCACAAAGGTGCTTGTGCAAAACGCCGAAAATGCGAGGAGGTTACGAAAAAATCCACAAAAAGCATTTACATTTTTTGGCGAAAGTGTTATAATTCATATATCCATGCCCACAGGGATATATCTATGCTTGTGGGGGAACGGTAGAAAAAGAAAACGACCGCTTGGCGAGAGCCGATTTTGAGCGGAAGGGAGATAAAAGTATGAAAAGAGATCTGATTCGCGATATTACGAAGGACAGTGCCGCATACGACGGCCGTGAGGTCGTGCTTGGCGGCTGGGCGAGAAGCATTCGCGCCGGCAAGGATTGCGGCTTCATCAATCTGAACGACGGAAGCTGCCACGGCGGCGTGCAGGTCGTTTTTGAGCGAGAGTTCGTGGAGAATTACAACGAGGTCAGCAAGTATAACGTAGGTACGGCACTTGTTGTCAAGGGAAAGGTCGTGCTGACGCCCGAAAATAAGCAGCCCTTTGAGGTCAAGGCGAGCGAGATTATCCTTGAAGGCGCGTCCACGCCCGACTATCCGCTGCAGAAGAAGGGACACACGGTGGAGTTTTTGCGCGAGATCGCGTATCTGCGCCCCCGTACCAACCTGTTCTCCGCCGTTTTCCGCGTGCGGAGCGAGATCGCGTTTGCGATCCACGAGTTTTTCCACAAGAGAGGCTTTGTTTACGTTCACACGCCGCTCATTACCGCTTCGGACTGCGAGGGCGCGGGTGAGATGTTCCGCGTAACCACGCTGGATATGGAAAATCCGCCCAAAACCGAGGACGGCAAGATTGATTTCTCGCAGGACTTCTTCGGCAAGAGCACCAACCTCACGGTTTCGGGACAGCTTGAGGGCGAGACCTACGCCATGGCGTTCGGCAACATCTATCCCTTCGGCCCCACCTTCCGTGCCGAGAATTCCGACGCCGCGCGTCACGCGGCCGAGTTCTGGATGATCGAGCCCGAGATCGCGTTTGCCGATCTTGGCGATAATATGGAGCTTGCGTGGGATATGATCCGTCATATCATTCGCCACGTGCTGGATAACTGCCCCGAGGAGATGAAGTTCTTTAACAGCTTCGTCGACAAGACCCTTCTTGAGAGACTGAACGCGCTTGTCGAGAGCGATTATCAAAAGGTGACCTACACCGAGGCGATCGAGTTGCTCACGAAGAGCGGACATGAGTTTAAGTACCCGGTTTCGTGGGGCTGCGATCTGCAGACCGAGCATGAGCGCTATCTCACCGAGGTCATCTACAAGAAGCCCGTGTTCGTCATTGACTACCCCAAGGAGATCAAGTCCTTCTATATGCGCCTCAACGACGACGGCAAGACCGTGGCCGCAATGGACCTCTTGGTACCCGGCGTTGGCGAGATCATCGGCGGAAGCCAGAGAGAAGAGCGTCTTGACGTGCTTCTTGAGCGCATGAAGGAGTGCAATCTTCGCGAGGAGGACTATTGGTGGTACGTCAACCTTCGCCGCTTTGGCGGCACCAAGCACGCAGGCTACGGCCTCGGCTTTGAGCGTATCATTATGTATGTGACGGGTGTTTCCAACATCCGTGACGTCCTGCCTTATCCGAGAACGGTCGGCAACGCAGAATATTAAAAAAGCGGAGCGGAGTCCTATGGGACTCCGCTCCTTTTGTATTTTGGTTTTTATTTATCACTCGGTTTGTGCTTGAACGAAACCGCTTAATTCCATAGGTTTATGAACATAAGAATTTCAAGTTTTTTATCTTTTATACGAAAATGTACGCTATTTACCTTCTGCAAGCCCAAGGAAAGAGCCGCTTTTGCCGGCCCATCGTCCACGCGAAAGACCTCAAAATTCCAACCGCTCCAAGCAAGCTCTGCAAGAGGATAGTCTTCTTTTACGGTTACCTCAAGACGTGCTCCTTGCATACACGCGGTGGCGTCCAACTGCGTTGCCAACTCGTAAAAAAGATGGACGCGCTCCTCCTTGAAGGGGTGTGCGGACAGCTTTGGGCGAAAGGCGTAAAACAACTCCCACTCCCGCTTATAAGCGGGCTCCAGCCCTGCCTCTTCAAACACTTTATCCTTAGAATGATCAAATATGTACTTCATACTCTCCCTCAACACAATAAAAGGTGCGCCAACCGAAGTCGACGCACCAAAAACGCAAACCCCAATTTGTTACCACACAAATTATGCAAAAACGAATAAACGCACTTACATAGTGGGAATTTGCATTTTATCAAATTCAACTATGTAAGTACAACGAAAAAAGAGTATGGTTAACCCTTGAAAAAACGTTTTTGCATCCTATAAAATTTGTGTGGTGTTATTATTATACCACAATAAAAACAAAATTGTCAATATGAATTTAATTTGTAGTTAGGAGAAGCGAGTTGTCGGGGGAACGGTTAGGGGGACTTTTATAAAAAGTCCCCCTTGCGTATTCCTCTTCGTTTTTATTTTTCGTCGAAATATTCCACAAGGCCTATGAGGTGGTTGCTGATCTCGGAGATAGCGTCGGCGAGGGCGACGTAGCGGCCCTTATAGGCGGTGAGGATGGTTTCGACGTAGCCGCCGTCCGCGCGCGGTACGCGACCGAGCGTGAAGGAGCGCGTGCCGTCAAGTGCCGTGAGCGTGGTGCCTTCGGGCAGATGGGGCGCGTCGGGATCCTCTACCCGATAGCCCATAGAGTCGATGAGCTTGCCGTCCGCGCCGTAGGTGTAGAGAGTGACGACCGAGGAAAGATCGCTGTTAAAGATGCCCTTGTTGACGTTCTGATTGGAGGCCATGGGCTCGCCGTGGTAGATCTCCTCCAATTCACCCACTTCGGCGGCGGGGCGAATGCGGCCCTTGGCGTCGGTATAGGTGGTGGCGTGCGTGTTGCCGCCGTAGATCATATGGAGCATATAGAGAATATCGCCCGTGGCTTTTTCGCGGTAGAGCGTCTGATCGTTGTCGCGGAAGCGGTACCACACAAGACCCACGCAGGCACCCGACTCGAGCAGCGCGAGGGCGTAGTGCTGATAGTAGGCGGCGCGGTCGGCCTGCCGCTCAACGAGAATGCCTGCACCCGTGGAGTTGGCAAGCTTATAGCCGTTGGCGTCGATGGCGTCGGTGGCTTTGGCAAAGAACTCGGTGACCATAAAGGGCTTTCCGGAGTAGCGATAGAAGTTCGAAATGGTCTTGGCGTCGGGATTGAGGCCGCCGTAGAGGTTCGCGGTGATGACGTCGAGATAGTAGCCTGCCGCGCGGTGATGACCCTCGTCGGTAAGACAGGTATAGCAGCCGCGTGCGCCGAGATACATATGGTTCTTGTCGACTGCGCGGATGGCGTCGCGTACGGTGCCGTAGTAGCGCGAGTAGAGGAAGGCCATAAATTCACTGTTGATCGCGGCGTAGTTGGGCACGCGATGCAGATCGGCAAGCGAGGCGTTCGGCTTTCCGAGCTTGCGCGCAAGGAAGGCGCGCGCGGTCGCGTAGGAGAAGGCGGCCACGGGGTCGGTGGGATTGAGGGTCAGATAGCGTTCGAAAATGATATAGCCGGACGGCAGCTCGTTGTCGGCAATGTAGCCCAGCACGTTCGGCATATCGGCGTAGCCGCCCTCTCGAATGAGCTTTTCGTTCTCACGATAGGCGTGGCGCACGAAATCGGGGTCAAAGACGTTCATGGTGTTATTGAGCGGAAGCATACCCTCCCAGAGATGCGAGCGGCCGAGGACGTGCATATAGCGGCTGGCACCCACGGCCGTGACCACGACCGAAAGCCCCTTTTCGACCTTTAAAAGCTCGTTCGTGGCGGGCGACACCCAGGTGTTGTTGATGCCGACCTCCTTGAGACTCTTTGTGATCTCGCGGTAATAGTTTTCCTCGGAGCCGAAGCGTGCGCGCGAATAGGTCTTGTGATTTTCGTTGTCACCGAGGCAGACCGTGTTAAAGCCCTGTGCGAAGTAGGGGTTGCCCTCGGGGTCGATGATATAGGCCCGCTTGCCGTGCGTTTCGGTGTGGAAGAAGCCGGTGGCTTTTCCGCGGAAGCCGGCGTTTTGAATGCCGCCCCACGCGTCGTATGCGGTGGCGCGCGTCGCCTGCTTGGAGGCAAGGTAGGGCTTGCCTGCCGATGTGCCGAGCGTTTGGAGCGTGCGGACGAAGTGCGCCTTCTCCCACTCGTCCTCCTTTACGCGGTAGCCGTCCTCGGCCTTTGGAGACCAAACGGTGCCGTTTTTCCATTTGAGGTCGCAAACGAAGTCACCCGTCGGCTCGGTCGCACCGTAGCCGTGGGGGGTGAGGTCGCCAAATTCGTTGTAATATACGAGGTTGCCCTCGGCGTCGCGCGGGTAGACCTTATCGCGAAGATCGTCAAACCACGCGTTTACGATGCTTTCGGCGTAGCCCCAAGGCTCAAAGCCCTCGTTTTTGGCCTGCCCAAGATCAAGCGCGGTCTCAAAGTGCGAATCGGCAATCTCGATATAAGGCGGCTTATCGGATTCCTTGGAATACCAATTGCTGAGCAGCGCGTCGGGGTGTCCCTCGGTCGTGAGGCGGAAGGCCACGGTCAGAGAGCCGTCGGCGTTCGGCGTCTGCTTTTTGAGGAAGGGAAGCAGCTCGGCCGTGAGATAGCGCCCCGCGTAGAGCCGTCCGCGGAAAAGCTGCTCGCCCGTGGCGGCGCGGGTGGCGTGATTCCCGAAGTTCAGCGTATGCTCGTCCCAATCGGTGCCTGCGGCGTGGACCGTCATGTCGTAAAGCTTGCGTTCGGGGTTGTTTTCGGGACCGCCGGTATAGACGCCGAGCTTGGCCGAGGCTGCGTTCGCAAGGGCGGCGACGGCGTTCTTGTCCAGCGTGAACTTAAAGTAGGCGGCGCGGAAGAGGTCGGTATTTTCGTCGCCCGGATTGCGAAGCGGGAAGCGGGTCTCGCTGCCGAAATCGGCGGTCGTTTGTCCCTCCATGTTGAAAACGTAGGTGTCGTCGGTGGCGCCGATGCGCACGCGCTCGCCCTTCTTTTCGGAGAGGGTGGGAAGCGCGGCGTCCTTGGTGCCGACGGTGCCAAGGCGCACCGAGCGGCCGTAGCGGCGCAAGCCGTCCACCGTTTCGTAGGGGCGAACGACAAGCTCCAAGCCTTCGTTTTCCTTAAGGAGAGGAAGGCCTGCGAGGGTAAGGCAACCGAGTCCGTCGGCTACGCTTGCGGCGGCGTCAAGACGCGCGGCGTCCGTCTCGCCGCTCGCGTCCGAGCGAATGCGGATGACGTCGAAGGCGAGCATGTTTTTTTCGGTGCGGAAGCTTAAGCAGGCGGCAAAGCCGCCGTTCTCGGCTGCGGTCTCGCAGCCCGTATATTCACAAAGCGCCTCGCGGCAAAAGAGGGCAGGGGTGGAAAGCTCGTTTCTTGTGGTTTGGTTCATGGTCGTTTCTCCTTTGTTGAAGGGGGCGGGTGCGCGGCCTGCGCAACCGCCCCGTAAAATTGGGTGGAAGTTACTGCTCGTCAAAGTATGCCACAAGGCCCATCAGGTTGTCGCTGATGCCTCGGATGGCGTCGGCAAGGGCGATATACTGTCCCTCAAAGACGGTAAGCTCGGTCACGGTGTAGGAGCCGTCGGCCTGCTCTTTGCGTCCGATGGTCAAACGTTCGCTGCCGTCCAAAAGAACGACGGTGTCACCGGCCACAAGGTCGGCCGAGGAGGGATCCTTGACCTTGTAGCTTGCGGAATCCAGCAGCTTACCGTTCTTGTCGTAGGAGTAAACGGTTACGGTCGAGGAGAAGTCATTGTTGTAAAGACCCTTGTTGACATTCTGGTTGGAGGCGATCGCTTCGGCGCGGTAGATGGTCTCGTACTCGCCTACCTGTGCGGCCGTGAGGATCTTGCCGGTTTCATCCATGAAGGTGTTGGCCACGGGATTTTCGCCGTATTCAACGTGAAGCATGATCAGGGTGTTGTCGGTGCCGACCTTGCGGTAAAGGCTCTGGTCGTTGTCACGGAAGCGGTACCAGGTCCAGCCCACGCAAGTTTTGGCCTCAAGCATGGCAAGCGCGTAATGCTCGTAGTAATCGGCGCGCTCCTTTTGCGTATGCACGAGAATGCCCGCGCCTGTGGAGTTGGCAAGCTTAAAGCCGTTGGCGTCGATGGCGTCGGTGGCCTTGGCAAAGAACTCGGTTACGATGAAGGGCTTGCCCGAGTAGTAGTAGAAATTCGAGAGGGTCTCGGCGTCGGGATTGAGACCGCCGTACAGGTTGATGGTGAGAATGTCAAGGAAGTGGCCTGCGGCACGGAGGTAACCCTCGTTGGTGATGCAGATGCCGTGTACGCGCGAGCCCATGTACATATGGTTGGGGTCAACGGCCCTTATGGAGTCACCGATGACCTTGTAGGCTCTTGCATACATGAAGCTGAGGAATTCACTGTTGATCTCTTCCTTGTCGGGCGAATTCTGGTATTCCTCAAGCGTGGGGAAGGCGGTGTCGAGTCTGCGCGCAAGCCATGCCCAAGCCGTTGCATAGGAGAAGGCGTTGGTGGGCTCGGCGGTATCGAGCGTCAGATAACGCTCAAGGAGCGTCGCGCCCGAGGGAAGCTCGTTGTCGGCGATGTAGCCGAAGACGTTGGGCATATTGGCGTAGCCGCCTTCGGTGATCAGCGCGGCGTTCTTCTCGAAGGTGGTCTTCTTAAAGTCGGGATCAAAGACGTTGATGGTGTTGCCGTAGGGGTACACGCCCTCGTGGATCTGCTTACGTCCGATCTCGGTCATGTAAGCACCCACACCCTTGAGCGAGATGACGGCCGAAAGACCTTTCTCCACCCGCAAGATCTCGTCGTTATCGGGCGATACCCAGGTCACGTTGATGCCCATGTCACGAAGGTCGTGCGAGAGCTCGGTGAAATACTTGTCGCGCGAGATGTATTTTTCCTCGGAATATTTGGGGTGGTTGAAGGAGTCGCCGTAGCAGAAGGTGTTGACACCCATTGCAAAGAAGGGGTTGCCAAGCGGGTCGATGATATAGATGCGGCCGTCAATGGTCTCGGTGTGGAAGAAACCGGTGGCCTTGCCGTAGAGGCTGGTGTTGACGATGCCGCCGTAGATGTCGTATTCGGATTTCTCCTCGGCGTACGCGGAGGAGAGGAAAGCATTTGCCGAGCTGGTTCCCAGCGTCGAGAGCGTGCGACCAAAGCGGTTTTCGGAGAAGGCGCTATCGGGCTCCTTGTAACCGTTTGCCGAGCTCTTGGTCCAGATGGTTTCGTTCTTCCAGGTGAACTCACGGGTGAAGTCGCCCGTCGGCTCGGTGGCGTTGTAGCCGTCGGGGTCGAAATCGCCGTACTCGTCGTGATAGACGAGGTTGCCGTTCGCATCCTTCAGATAAACCTTGTCGCGAAGGTCGTCAAACCACTCGTTTACGATGCTCTCGGCAAAGCCCCAAGGCTCATAGCCCTCGTTGAAGTTCTTTTCGGGGTTGAGGTTGATGGTATAAAGCGAGTTGGAGATCTCGATGTAGGGGGCGTTGAGCGTCTCGCGCGAGTTGAAGTAGGTCAGCAGCGCGTCGGCGTGGCCCTCGTTCATGAAGCGGAAGGAGACGTCCATGGTGCCGTCTTCGTTGATGTACTGCTCACGCAGATAGGGCAGGATCTCAATGAAGTCGGAGGCCAAGCGGTCTTAGGAAGACAAGCTTGTCATACAACTCCTTGGCTCACAGAACGACATGGCTACGATCCGACTTCCTCGTTCATGAAGCGGAAGGAGACGTCCATGGTGCCGTCTTCGTTGATGTACTGCTCACGCAGATAGGGCAGGATCTCAATG
>JAZTWS010000165.1:0-3109 GCA_045636005.1 Eubacteriales bacterium
CCCTTTCCCCTCGCATATTACGAAGCCCGTTGCCGATATGTTCGACACGCTTGGCCGTCATTCGACCTTCGTGTACCGCATGATTTTTGCGAATCTTTGGTGCTTTGCGCCGATGCTCGATATGCTTGCCAAAAAGAGCGGCGGCGAGATGAACGCGCTGATGCGCACGACGGTGGCTTTTACGCAGATGACGGGAAGCGACGCCCCCAACGTCATTCCGCCCTCTGCCGAAATGGTCTCCAACATCCGCCTCAACCCCGCGGACACCGTGGACGGTGCGATCGCGTATATTCAAAAAGCGGTAGGGAATGACGCGATTACCTTGGAGGCGGAAAACGGTATGAACCCCAGCCGCATTTCCGAGGTGGATTGCGAGGGCTTTGCGAGAGTGTCGCGCGCAATTGCGGCGACTTGGCAGGGATGTATCGTGACGCCCTATTTGATGGTACAATGCTCGGATAGCCGCCACTACGGCGCGATATCGGACAAGGTGTATCGCTTCTCCGCCATGGATTTGACGAGCGAGGAACGCGCCACTATTCACGGCAATAACGAAAAAATAAGACTGGAAACGGTTGGCAAGGCGGTCGAATTCTTTCTTCGCCTCATGCGCCAATGCTAAAAGGAAAACCCAAGCAAGCGTCAAAGCCTGCTTGGGTTGTTTTTTATGAAAAGACCTGCTCGTGCAGTAAGGAAACGAGAGCTTGTGCCATGTCCTCGGGCAATGCCTTCACAAGCGAATCGTTTATGGTCGCAAGATCGAAGGGGAGGCTGGCAAGCGCATTTTCTACCGTGCCGGAAAGCTCTGCGTCAAGCGCGTCGGTATAGACTCGAATTTCCCGAATCAAGCCATCCGTTACCTGCATTTGCAGCTCCACATTTCCAAAGAAGAGCCGCTCCTGACAGGACACATTGAAGGGAAGGGGGGCGCCGTAAAGATAGTCCCAAGAGCCAAAGGTTGCGGTGAGTTCGGAAATGCTTTCTTCCTTTATATCTATATGGGGGAGCGGTGTTATGCCGTAAACCGATGCGAAGGCAGAAAGGAGATTCTCCTTCATGCGCTCGCAGGTAAGCGTTGGCGCGAGTTCGGTGAGATTGATCACACGCGAGCGCACCGATTTTACGCCCTTGGCCTCAAGCTTTGCCTTGGGAGGCGTGAGATAGCGCGTCATTTTTTCGGTGTCGGCCGCGAGCATAAGCGTGCCGTGGTGATACGAGTGTCCCTTGCTGTGATAAAAGGCGTTGCCCGAAAACTTTCTGCCGTTTGTCAAGACGTCGTTTCGTCCCGAACGCTCGGTTTCGATTCCTGCCAACGCGCAGGCCTTTTGAATGACCGAGAGCTGCTTGTCCACGTCAAAATTTTCGGTGGCACAAAGGAAGGTGAAGTTTAAGTTTCCAAGATCGTGAAAGACCGCGCCGCCGCCCGAAAGACGCCGCGCAAGCCGTCCACCCTCACTCTCCAAAAGCTCGGTGCGGCATTCCGCAAGGGCGTTTTGGTTCTTGCCGATCACAACGGTATTTTGATTTTGCCACAAATAGAGAATACAGGTCTCCCCGTCTACCTCATCGAACAAATATTTTTCACGAGCCAGATTGGCGTAAGGGTTAAAATCGTTGCTTATATAGAAATAAAGTTTTTTTATCATGCGTTCTCCTTGTTTTCGGTAAAATTACAATAACATTTTAATATATCTTGTGAAAAATGTCAATAGACAATTTGAGAAATGTGTGATACAATAATGTTATAATATGTTATAAACTTGAACGTTTGAAACGGGAGGTTTTATGAATCGCATCAGACAGGATCGAATCCAAAAGTATATCGAGAACAAAAGTATCGTCACCATTAAGGAGCTTCGTGAGCTTTTTCCCGACGTTTCGCTTATGACGCTTCATCGCGACCTTTCCGCGTTGGAGGAGATGGGAGTGCTTACCAAATTCCGCGGCGGCGCGCGGTCGGTGCATCAGCGCGACGAGGTCGAATTTGACATTCGCATGAAGGAAAACAATGCGGGCAAGCTTTCCATGGTCAAAAAGGCCATGAAGCTGATAAAGCCGCAAAGCTCGCTTTTCTTGGACGCAAGCACGTCCAATCTTTTTTTGGCGAGCAAGCTTCCCGATGTGGATCTGAACATTACAACGATAAGCCCCAATATTGCGCTTGAGCTTTGCAAGCTGAAAAATCCCGTGGTCAATCTGTGCGGCGGCACGATGAACCGCCGAACGCTTTCGGTGTCGGGTGTGAATACGCTGGAGCTTCTCGATCGGATCAATATTGACGTGGCGTTTATCGGTGTTTCGGGTTGCTCGGCCGAGGAGGGATTCACCTGCGGAACCGAGGCCGATATGCTCATTAAGAGCCGTGTGATACGAAAGGCGCGTACCACCGTGGTGCTTTGCGGCACGGATAAGCTGAAGCGCCTTATGCCGTACACCTTTGCTTCCTTTTCCGATGTGGACTATATTATAAGCGACCAACCCTTGCCCGAGGCATTCGTTCAAAAATGCCAAGAAAACGGGGTAAAAATCCTGTAAATTTGAGTGTATATTTTTCGGAAAAGTGATTGACACAAATGTTACAATATGTTATAATTATATGAATGCTATTTTTAAGGAGGATTTGTTTTGGCAAATGCTGTAATCATGCCCAAGGCCGGTATCACGGTAGAAAGCTGTATCATCGGTAATTGGGAAAAGAAAGTTGGAGATGCGGTAAAGGTAGGAGATATTCTCTTTACATACGAAACCGACAAGGCAAGTTTCGAATGTGAATCTACCGCAGAGGGTACCTTGCTTGAGATCTTCTACAACGAAGGTGACGAGGTTCCTTGTCTTGTAAACGTTTGTGCGGTCGGAAATCCCGGCGAGGATTGCTCCGCACTCCGTCCCGACTCTGCCGCCGCTCCCGCGGCCGCTGAGGAAAAGCCTGCCGAGGCACCCGCTGCCGAGGAGAAGAAGGCTGAGGCAGCAGCACCCGCCGCAACCACCGCGGTTGCCGGTGCAAAGACTGCAATTTCCCCCAGAGCAAAGAAGCTCGCAGAGCGTGCAGGCGTTGACGCCGCACTTGCTACCCCCACGGGCCCCAATGGAAGAATCATCGAGCGTGACG
>JAZTWS010000166.1:0-3265 GCA_045636005.1 Eubacteriales bacterium
GTTTCGGTACGCTGAATCTCGGGGTTGGCCGGATTTTCAAACTGCTGGGGAACGAAGACCTTGGGATCTTCTGCCTTCATGCGAAGTGCGGTTTTCAGGCATTCTTCGATACAAGCGCCGATGTTGCCCGCATCGTGCACCAAAATCACCTCGGCGCCGTAATGCTCCACAAGCTTTCGGCGTTCCTCACTTACCGAGTCGGGCATGATGATCTTGGTTTTGTAGCCGCGTACGGCACCAACCAATGCAAGACCGATTCCTTGATTGCCGCTTGTGGGCTCCACAATGACGGTATCCTTGTCAATGAGCCCCTTGGACTCGGCATCACGTATCATGTTGTACGCGGTTCGGGTCTTGATTGAACCGCCGACGTTAAGTCCTTCAAATTTAACCAAAATCTCGGCGCCGTCCTCAGGAGCGAGATGAGAGAGGCGAATGATAGGCGTATTGCCCATTGCCTCCAGAATATTGTTGCAAATCATATAAGCTATCCCTTCAAAAAGTTTATATCAATTTATTATAACAGAAACGAAAAAAAAAGGCAAGGGGTTCCTTTTAATTTTGTTACATTTTTTATATAGAAAAGAACTCTTCCTTTCCGTTAACAGTATATTGAATGATGCGGACTTCGGAAACAGACCTATAAATTTTGCATAATTTATATATTTTATGAATTATTTGCGGAAGGAATGCATACTTTCTATTGACTTTTGTCGAAAAAAGTGTATAATATTCTTGACACTTGTAAAGGAGGAAAACCGAATGTGGCATAGTTGTCAGAAAAAGTTGGAGCAGAAGATCCACGCCATGCCAAGCGGCTCTGTGTTCGGAATTGCGGATTTTTCCGATCTGGCATCTCCCAAAACCGTTTCCAAGATGCTGGCGCGTCTTGAAGGCGAGAATGGCATTGAGCGTGTTTTGCGCGGCATTTATTGGAAGCCCGACGGCATTCATTCGTCTCCGAACCCAGACCGTGTAGCTAAGGCGCTTGCAAGGGAAAACACATGGCAGCTTGTTCCTTGCGGAGCAACTGCACTTCATCTTTTTGGTCTAAAGAAAGAAACGCCGGAGGAGTGGACCTACGTTACCGACGGCACCTATCGGCATTATTCTTACGATGGAAAAAAGATCAGCTTTTTGCGTACGACGGGCCGGATCTTGGGAAGTATGTCGGAAAAGACCGCGCTTCTCGTTCAAGTTTTGAAAGCGTACGGCAAGGAGCATATTACCGATGAGATCATGGCGCACATTGCCTCCTTTTTTAATTCCGAAGAGGCAAAACGCGTTTTGGAGGAGACTCGTAATACGACCGAATGGATCGCAGATATGGTCTGGCGCATTTTTTATCCCCAAAAGAAAAAAACGCGCAAAATTAAAAATCAAGAATAGCGAGGAGCTTTTGAAATGAATACGACAACGATGAACGGCACTCTTTTTGCCCGCATGGTAAGAAACGGCGCCGCCAATTTGAATAAAAGCCGAACCATTGTCAACGACCTGAATGTTTTTCCGATTCCCGATGGAGATACGGGTGACAATATGTATATGACGATGGACTCGGGCTCGGTCGCGGTAAAGGATCTTGCGGATCTGACGCTGGAGGAGACCTCTTCCAAGGTTGCGAAGGGAATGCTTCTCGGCGCGCGCGGCAATTCGGGCGTCATTCTTTCCCGTATTTTTGCGGGCATTGCCAAGGGCTTTCTCGGAAACGGCGTTGCTGACGTAACTGCTGTGGCAAAGGCCTTTGCGTGCGGTGTTGACGAGTCTTACGGAGCAGTATCCGTACCCGTGGAGGGAACCATTCTTACGGTTTATAAAGATGCGGTTGCTTATGCGAATTCCCGTATTCACGAGGGGGGGACGCTTGAGGAATATTTTGAAGACTTTCTCGAGGAGCTTCGCCGCTCACTTGACCGAACGCCCGAGCTTTTGGCGGTTCTCAAGGAGGCGGGCGTCGTGGATAGCGGCGGTGCGGGCTTTGTGTATATCGCCGAGGGAATGCGCTTGGCGCTCGACGGTGCCGAGCTGGATACGGCGGATACCAAAGGGGAGAACGCCTCGAAGGTCATCGACACCTCGACCTTTACCGAGGATAGCGTTTTGGAGTTTGGTTATTGCACGGAGTTTTTGCTTCGCCTGCAGTCCTGTAAGATCAACGTTGAGGACTTTGACGAAAAGGTACTGATCGACTATCTGAATTCGGTTGGTGAGTCGGTCGTGGCGTTTCGGGACGGCAGTATCGTGAAGGTACACGTTCATACCATGAAGCCCGGTGAGATTTTGAATTACTGCCAGCAATACGGCGAGTTTTTGACGCTGAAAATGGAGAACATGATGCTTCAGCACCATGCCACCACCATTCAGAATGCGTTTGAGGTCAAACCGAGAAGACCGCACAAAAAATACGGCATCGTTACGGTGGCGTCGGGCAAGGGAATTAAGGATACCTTTACCTCGCTTGGTGCCGACGTGGTGATCGACGGCGGACAGAGCATGAATCCGTCGGCCGAGGATTTTGTGGAGGCGTTTGAAAGTATTGACGCGGATACGATTTTCGTGTTCCCGAACAACTCGAATATCATTTTGACCGCGAAGCAGGCGGCGGCGCTTTACGGCGGCTCCGATGTCCGCGTGGTCGCGAATAAAACCATCGGTGAGGGCTATGCCGCCATTTCGATGCTGGATACATCAAACGAGGACGTGGATGCCATTTTGGCCGAGATTGACGAGATTATCGCGTCGGTCGTGACGGGTACGGTATCCAAGGCAAGCCGTGATACCGAAAAGGACGGCGTTGCCGTGCATAGCGGTGACTACATCGGTTTTGTTGGCGACACCATTTACGTGGATGAGCCAAACGCCGAGGAGGCGGCAAAAGCGCTTGCCGAGGCCCTTCACGCCGAGAAATACGACGTAATGCTTCTTATTTGCGGTAAGGATCCGAGTGCCGAGGCGGCAGATACGCTTTTCCGTGAGTTGAAGCAGAGCTATAAGAGAACCGAGATCATAATGATCGACGGCGGCCAGCCAGTTTTTGACTATTTGATGATATTGGAATAAAGAGAGGAGACAGAACCATGCAGAATTACGTACTTTTCACCGATACCGATACCGATATTACCCCGGAAATAGCCAAAGAATACGGCTATCACCTCATTAGTATGCCTTATAGCATTGACGGTAAGACCGTCTATCCTTATGAGGATTTTGAGGTATTTGACTATAAGCCCTACTACGATATGCTGCGCGGAGGCGTTCTTCCGAC
>JAZTWS010000167.1:0-4987 GCA_045636005.1 Eubacteriales bacterium
TGACGCTTTTTTCTTTGCCTATAGAGGCACAAAGAAAAAAGCTTTGCAAAAAAGAAATGCCGTTTTGAGCTTTCGCTCACTGCGGTGAGCGACGAGGGCTCCGCGCCCTCGACCGCGCCAACTTTTGAAAAAGTTGGATCAAAACTTTCCTCGCGGGTCTGCGCAACACACCGACAAATCAAAATTTAACTTTATTTTTTCTTTTTTTCCAAAGCCAAGAGAGGCAGAGGAGGAGAAGGAGGGAAAGGGCGGCGCCTGAAGCGTCGATGAGGACGTCAAGCATCGAGGGGCCGCGCCCCACCGAAAGATTTTGCATCAAAAATTCGTCAAGGAGTGCCACGGCAAGCGCGTAGCCCCACGTCCAAAGCCATGAAAAGCGGCGTGTGAACAGCTTTACCGACGGGTAAGCAAGCGCGCCCAGCACGAAATATTCCGAAAAATGCCCAAGCTTTCGCAAAAGCAGCTCCGAGGGGCGCCACGCGACCCCCAAAAACGCCAAAACGCGATCCACAAGCGCCAAAGCCGCCCCACTTTCCTGTGAGGACTCGGCCCCGCTCTTGAGAGAGCGCGCAAAAATAAACGCCGTCCACAAAAGACAAACGACCAAGCAACCAATGTAAAGTCTCTTTTTCATACGCCTCTCCCCCTAAAAATTCACGAATATTTTATCATATCCGCCCCTCTCTTGTCAACAAAAAAACTTTTTCCCGTCCTTGACAGTAAAAAAAAACTGTGCTATAATAAATATCAAGATATAAAGTAATAAAAGAAAGGACGTTTCTTATGAAAAAATTGCTTTTGACCCTGCTTGCGCTTCTGCTGGTTCTCTCGCTCGTCGCCTGCGGCGGAGAAAAGGAGACCACCGGCGATACGGATACAGAAACTCCCATAGATTCTACCACCGACCCCGAGGAAACCACCACGGAGCCGGATGAGACCACCTCCGAGCCCGACGAAACAACAACCGAGCCCGAAACCTCGGAGACTACCGAGCCCGAGGAGCCGGACACCCCCGACATTCCCGTTGACCCCTCGGCCTTTATCGAGGTGCGTGAAACGGTCTATGTTTGCAACACCGACACGCTGAACATCCGCGAAAGCTATTCGACGGAAAGCGCACTGGTTGGCACCATGAAAGAGGGCGAAAGCGTAGTCCGCACGGGCTACAACGCGGAATGGAGCCGTATTTCCTACTACGGCGAGACGCGCTACGCAAGCTCGGCCTTCCTCACCACCGTTGCGCCCTTCGTGTATACCGACAGTCCCGAAACGGTCTACGTCAATGTCGCCAAGCTGAATTTGCGCGCCAAGGCGTCTCCCGAGGCCACCATTCTTTACACCTTGGACTACGGCACCGAGCTGCAGCGCACGGGCGTTTCCACCACCAAGGACGCAGAGGGCAACGAGTGGAGCCGCATCCTGTATAACGGACAGGTCTGCTTCGCAAACTCGATCCACCTCTCCACCACTCCTTCGATCTCGGACACCCTTCTCTTTATCGAGCAGAACGATACCATCTATACCATAGCCGAAACCGCGGTCAATCTTCGCGAGGATGCGTCGGTAGATTCGAAGATCGTGGCATCGCTTGCTTACGGCACGCGTCTTGAGCGCACGGCAATCGCCACCGCGCCCGACGCCGACGGCGTGATCTGGAGCCGCGTTTCCTACAACGGAATCACCTGCTATATCACTTCGTCGCCCACCTATATCACCACCACCCCCACCGTCACCTTCACCGAGGCAGACGAGACGCTCTACGTTACCGACAATCTGAATATGCGCTCCACGCCTTCCTATACCGAAAGCACCGTGATCCGCACGCTTGCCAAGGGTACCGAGCTGAAGTGCATCGGTAAGGCCGAGGCCGCCGACGCCGACGGTATTACGTGGTATAAGGTCATCCACAACGAAACGACGGGCTACGTCAGCGCAAGCTACCTCACAAACCAAAAGCCCGCATAAATCACACAGAAAAAAAGAAGCCCGTGTGGGCTTCTTTTTTTCTGTAAATTGAAGTTTATCGGTGTGTTTAAAAAGCAAAAGTTATAAAGCATTTGCAGATTTTGATCGTTGCGCGGGCCCCCTCAGTCGCCTACTCGGCGCCAGCTCCCTCCCGGAGGGAGCCTTTCATACTCAATTTCTTACCCAAGCGTAACTGTTCAAACACACCGATAAATCGAAATTTGAACATTTATTTCACCAACGAAAGAAGCGTTTCTCTCTCGTTAAGGCTCGGATCGTCAAGCACCCTTTCGAGCAAAGCATCGAGCGTTGCGCCAACCGCCCTTCCCTTTATGCCAAGCTTCAAAAGGTCGCCGCCCCCCAGTGCCAGCTCCTTCAGCGTAAGGCAGTCGCCGCGTGCGCGGCAATGCGCCGCCGTCTCGCGCAAGAAGTCCACCGATGCGCCAAGTGCGGCAAGGCTCTCCAAAAGCGGCTCGAAAAGATCGCCCGTTTTTGCCATCAGCCGCCGCACGTCTCCCTCGCTCTCGCAGGGGAGGAATTCTGCCGTTGCTTTCACAAGCCGATTGACCGCATCGACCTTTGCGTTTGACAAACGAAGGGCGTGTAGCCGCGCCGCAAGCACCTTCTCCTCGACGCCGCGAAGCAAAAAGGCAAGTCGCGTTTCAAAATGGGCAGAAAGCGCGGATATTTTTTCGTCAAGCACGGCCTCGGGAAGCACGAGCGCAAGCACGCCGCACGCGTCCATAAGAGACAGCGCACGGTGCGCGTTCTCTCCGATCAAAATGCCTCGAAGCTCGGTGGCCACTCGCTCGGCCGACACCATGCAGATCCCCTCGCGGCATTCTCTTGCGGCCGCAAGCGTCTTCTCCTCGATTGCAAAGCCCAGCTTTGAGCAAAAGCGAAAGGCGCGCAAAATGCGAAGCGCGTCCTCGCGGAAACGAAGCGAGGGCTCCCCGACCGCGCGGATAAGACCGCGCGCAAGGTCGTCCTTGCCGCCATAGAGATCCACAAGCCCCGTTTTTTCGTTGTACGCCATCGCGTTCACGGTAAAATCGCGCCGCGCCAGATCCTCCGCAAGCGAGCGCGTAAAGCACACCGCTTGGGGATGGCGCGCGTCGAGATATTCCCCGTCCACGCGGAATGTCGTAATTTCAATGGGTCTGCCGCCGAGAATCACGGTCAGCGTGCCATGTTTCAGGCCCGTTTCCACCGTTTTTTCGTCGGCAAAAATTGCCTTCATCTCCTCGGGCGTAGCCGAGGTGGTAATATCAAAGTCGTAGGCGGCGCGTCCAAGAAGACTGTCACGCAGAGCACCGCCCACGAGATAGGCCTCGGCACCCGCGCGCTCCAAACGCTCGATGGCCGCCCGAATTTCATTGGGATAGGTCATGTTTCTCACTTTCCTACACAGAATTTGGAAAAAATCTCGCCCACGATATCCTCGCTGACCTCACGGCCGTCAAGACCGCCGAGCGCCGCCATGGCGCGCTCCAGCTCCGAGCAACAGATGTCCATGAGAAGCCCGTCCGCAAGCGCAGCCTGCGTGCAATCGAGCGCCTCGGCACACGCGACGAGCGCAGCGTACTGTCTGGCGTTCGCCACCACGGCATCCTCGGTGAGCGAGAGCGAGCCGTCAAGGAAGGCCCCCTCGATCGCATCGCGCAGGGCGTCAAGACCCACATTTTCCTTGGCAGACAGTGCGATCACGGTCGAAAAGTCGGCAAAATTCTTCGCGTCAAGCACCGTTTTTTCATCGTTTTTATTGAGAATGGCCATTTTTACGCCATCCTTTGCCGAAAGCGTATTCAAAAGCTCTCTGTCCTCGTCGGTAAGCGGCGAGGAGCCATCAAAGACCGCCAAAACAAGCTCGGCCTCGTCAAGTGCCGCCTTGGCACGCGCCACGCCGATCTTCTCCACCGCGTCCTCGCTTTCGCGAAGCCCCGCCGTATCCAAAAGCTTCAGCGTCACCGCGCCGATCGACGCCGTCTCGGTCAAAATATCGCGCGTAGTCCCCGCCACGTCGGTGACGATGGCGGCCTCCCTGCCGACCAAGCGGTTAAAAAGTGAGCTTTTGCCCACGTTTGGCCGTCCGCAAATGACGGTGCGAATGCCCTCGGCCACGGCGTGTCCGCTGCGATAGGTGTCGGCAAGCGCACGCACGCGTGCAAGCGCGGCGAGTACCCGCTCGCGCGCCTCCTCGCGTGACATCTCCGCTAAATCCTCCTCGGGATAGTCGATGGCCGCGTAAAGCGCCGAGGTGACCGCGAGAAGCTCACGGTAAATGCCGTCCGCCGCATCCGAGAGCTTGCCGTCAAGCCCTGCGCGCGAGAGAACGAGCGCCGCGTGCGTCTTGGCTTCCAAAAGTGCGCCGAGTGACTCGGCCTCCGAAAGCGAAAGCTTGCCCGCCAAAAAGGCGCGGCGCGTAAATTCGCCCGCCTCGGCAGGTCGCGCGCCCGCCGCCAGCAGTGCCGCCAGCACCTCCTCGGTCACCAAAAGACCGCCGTGGCAGCTCACCTCCACCGTATCCTCACCCGTAAAGGAGTGCGGCGCACGAAAGACGACGGCCAAGCCGTCGTCGATGCGCGTGCGCGCGCCGTGCGCGTCGCACCCGTAAATATCGCCGTACACGGCGCGCCCGCTCTCGGTCTCGGCAAGGCTTTTTTTCTTTTTGGGGCAAAATACGCGATCGGCAATCGCCACCGCCTCGTCACCGCTCACGCGAAGAACGGCAATGCCGCCCTTGCCGCGCGGCGTGGAAACGGCGGCTATGGTATCGTTTATCCTCATAAAAACCTCGTTATTTCGTCTCGATCGCCATGAAATAGGGCGACGTGGGCGAATTGATGATACGGATCTGCGCTACGCTGTAGCGAAAGCGGTCAAGCGTGGAAAGATACTCGCACACAAGCTTCCCCTCGGCCTCGCCCTCCTCGTGTCCGGGGTAGACCGCCACGCTTAAAATCGAGTTTGGCCCCAGCATCGAGACGGCTGCCTGAAGGGCGGGCAGCGTGGTCTCGCGCAT
>JAZTWS010000168.1:0-4867 GCA_045636005.1 Eubacteriales bacterium
TATTTGTTTACAGCGGGGCATTTATTAACCAACTGACTATAATTTCTCCGCTAATTTTGCACGCCCTTCGCTCCCCTGTTTTTTTGCTTGGGGCACTCAAATTCAACTTGATTGCGAAGCAATGCAAGTTCGCATACCCCGCCCGAAGATCGAACGAGCTTGCTCGTCAGGCGTAAGGCGCGGGTATCACGGAGCGCAGCGGAGTTACCTTGTCACCTCGACCAAATACAAAAAAGAACGGCGTCCGCAGACGCCGTTCTTTTTATCCGTTCTCCACCTCGGGAGCCATATAATCAATGTGATAATAGGCCTCGATCGCCCAAATCTCACCCTTTTCGGGAGCCGATCCGTTCTTGGCGGAGTGCAAGGAAACGTACAGCTTATTGTCGCCCTGCGTCTCTCTTGAGCGCACCTTGATGGCAATGTAGTGCGGCGTGACCGAATCCTCAAGGATCCGAATGCCCGTCTCGGCACTTACGCCGCTTGTGGCACTGCTGTAGCGCACAATGCGGGTATCGTTGTTTTCCAAATAGTAGGCATCCCCCGCCGGCACAAGCGGAAAGGTTTCCTCACCAAGCGAATTTCCGTTTTCGTCCAGAATCTCCACCGTCTCGCAAACCGCTCTTCCCTCGACCGAGCGGCGCATGGTGAACATATGCATATAAAAGCGATCGACCTCATAGCCGTCGTCCAACCACTCGACAACGTTGCGGTTGCACACACCGTTCGAGTCAAAGACGAAATGCTGGGAGTGGGTCATCATCTCGCGCCCAACACTTTCCTCGGTGCTCGTGCCCCACGCGTAAACCGTCGTGATCTCGTCAAAGGTCACGAAGGAACATGGGATGACCTCCCCCACCTTGCGACCAACCAGCTCCACCTCCTCGCCGTCTGCGAAAAGAGCCACAGAAACCATGCGCTCGTCGCCGTGGAAGCCGCCCACGAAATCGACCGCCAAGGTTTTCGTTCCAAGTGCCGCAAGCGCGCCCTCGGTCCGCGTGGCAGGGTCAACATTCGCCTCTTTTGCGGCAAGCGAAAGCTCGCCGGACTGCAGAACCTCAAAAAGATCCTCGGCCACCACCGCATTTTCACCGATCTCAACGAGCTTCACCAGCTGTGCGGTCTTTAGGCGGTAAAGCTCGCGATTCGTCCCGGTGTCGCTGGCGTAGTTATCTCGTTTGTCGTTAAATTCGTACTGCATCCGATAGCGAACGTAATATTCCTCCGACAAGTCCGAGGTCTGCACATAAATGTTCACCGAGCTATAACCCCGATTGGTTTGCGGCAGGATTTCCAAAAGCACCGCACCGCGACGGTGAAGCTTGTCCTCCATGCCCGCATCCTCGATCAGCACGTCGGTTTCTCCCTCGTTTTCAAAAACAAAAATATGCGCGTCGTTCGCAAGCTCCGTGGCCGCAAGCTCGGTCACTTCGGCACCGACCTCTGCCACAAGAAGCTCCTCGCCGTCCACCAAGAAACGCACGAGGCTCTCGCCCTTCGCCGAAACAGCCGTAAAGGTAGCGTCACCGCCAAAGAAGCCCGACAGCTGCAGGCTCTCGCCGGCCGGCACGAGATAGCCGCAAATGCCGCAAAGCGTGCATCGGCTCACCGTCCGCCCCGTTGTCGCGTCGGCACTTTTCTCATAGGCGTGGCGGCTCGGAATGACCGACTCCCATCGCTCGCCGCAATCGATACACGTGTCGACCACGAAGCCATCCTCACGGCAGGTGGTCTCGGTCGTTTGCGTAACGAGATTTGTGTGCAAGCACTGCATTGCGACCGTCGTCTCGGGCTCGATTATATCAGGCACCGTCGTCTCGGGCTCACTCACATCAGGCTCACTCACATCGGGCTCGGTCTCCTCGGGTGTCGTTTCGGGCGCCCCCGTCTCCTGCCCTTCTCCACAAGCAAACAGACAAGCGCAAACCAAAACAAGCGACAAGACCAACACAAAAATTTTCCAAAATTTCATAATCGTCCTCCTGACCCTTTGCTTTCAATTTTTTATCAAACCTTCTCTTTCACCCATCGAAAAATACGCGTGGGAGATGTTTTCAAAATCCCCCACGCCAAAACCTGTGTCAAATCCTCAATTTCTCCGACACGGCACCTTATTTCGCGTCAAGCCCCACGACCTCATCCACAGGGATGGCAAACGCGATGCCCTGCGCGTCGGTCGATGTGCCGATGGCATGGTACAATCCCTTAAGAATCCCATCAATCTCCTCGCTTTTGGCCAAGATCATCACGATCTCCTTTTCGGGCTGGATTGTAATGTTGAAGATCTTTTCGGCCTCCTTCGAGATGGTGCCTCGACCGTGCAGAACGGTGCCGCCCTTGGCGCCGCAAGCGCGCGCCGCCTCCATGGCCTCCTCCGAGAACCCGTTATTTACAATGGCTAAAATACATTTATATCCTTTTTTCATGCCTTTATCTCCCCTTCCTTGCCCGTTCTGTCGTTGCTGAGCAGCTGGTACATGGAAACACCTATGATACTGTCAAGCGAGACGGTATACGCAATGCCCTTTCCGTTTTTCACCTTATGAAATTTCTCGTCCAAGGTCTCCAATATCTCCTTTACCCTGTCCTCCCGTATCCACGAAAGGATGGCGGATTTATCGGACTCGGCAAGGCCCAAGAGATCGCGCAGCTGCGAATTGGCCGTTCCCCGTCCGTACAAAACCATCTGCACGTTCACCTCGAACTGCTCCAAAAGATCCACATAAAACAAGGTCTTACTTCGGTCGATGACCGTAATCAACAATTTCAATTTGCGGAGGCCGGACGCCTGCTTGCCGCCCTTTTCGTCCGCCGCGTTTTTCGTTACTTTTTTCGGCATAGCACCCTCCTTATAAAAAGCGAATGATCTGATCGTCGGCCTCGTCCAATATCCGCTTCATTGCCAGCTTTTCGCCCATGCGCTTCTTCGAAATGGCCGTGAAGCCCAAAAGCTGAATGGTGATAAGCGGCGTCATGGCAACCATGGCTACGATACCAAACGCGTCGGCCAAAATGTTGCCGCCCGTCGCCACGCACGCACCGATAGCAAAGGGCAGAATAAAGGTTGAGGTCAGAGGACCCGACGCAACACCGCCCGAGTCAAAGGCAATCGCGGTATAGATCTTCGGCACAAAGAAGGAGAGTCCCAGCGAAATGAGATAGCCGGGCACCAGATAATACAAAATCGAAAAACCAAAGAGAATGCGAACCACCGACAGACAGATCGACGTACCCACGCCCACGCTTAAAGCGATCATCATGGCCGTTTTCGACACGGTGCCGCCCGTGATCTCCTCGACCTGCTTATTCAGCACGTGAACGGCAGGCTCGGCCAGCACGACCACAAGTCCCAGCACAAATCCGACAGCCGCAATGGCAATGGGCGAAGCGCCCGCCAGCTCCTGTCCCATCTTGAAGCCTACGGGCATAAAGCCAACGTGTACCGACGTCAAGAAAACGATGAGTCCCGCGTATGTATAAGCGGTGCCAACCAAAATTTGAAGGATCTTTTTGCGGGGCAGCTTCAAAAAGACAAAATTGATAACGAAGAAGAAAGCAACGACCAGACCCAGCGCAATGCTGACGTCCTTCGTGGTCTTAAGAAGCGCGTGACCCGTTGCCGCCCAAATATTGTCGGCAAATAAGTAATCGCTAACACCGGGAGCGGAAATATCGCCGCCGTTCACGATGCTCAAGAGCAGGACGGCAAGAATCGGCCCCACCGAGCACATCGCCACAAGTCCAAAGCTGTTTTCGCTGGCATTTCTGCCGCCGATCGTCGTAGCAATACCGACGCCGAGTGCCATGATAAAGGGGACGGTGATCGGGCCTGTGGTTACACCGCCCGAATCAAAGGAAAGCGGGAGCAACTGGAACTTGCCCGTATCCACGGCCACAACCACCAAGGCCAGCGCAAACAGCACCATGTAGAAATACACGAGCATGCTGCCCAAGTCCTTTTTCAAAACGATCTTTAAGATCGACAAAACCAAAAACAAGCCTACGCCAAGTCCCACGAAAAGAATGATCAGCTTGCTGCCGACCTGATCGGCCAAAACCGAAAGATCGGGCTCGGCCACGGTGATCAAAAGTCCCAAGGCAAAGCAAACCGTGAGCAAAAGCTTCAAATTTTTGGATTTCGTTAAGCCCGAACCCACGTGCTCCCCCATCGGCGTCATAGCCACGTCGGCTCCCAAGGTGAAAAAGCCGATGCCCAAGATCAAAAACAACGCCGACACACTAAAAATCAAAACCTCGCGCAAGGAAAGATGCACAAGCGGCGTAAAATTCAAAAAAATTACGATCAGCGTCACCGGTAATACCGAAAACAACGCCTCTTTTATTTTGTCAAACAGTATCTTTTTCATAAAACTCCATCTATCTTCTTTTTGTTAAAATCATTGTCTGTTTTATTATATCATAATTGCATGAATTTTTCTACCCTTTTTCTTGATATTTTCTAATCAAATTTTGATTTATCGGTGTGTTTGGATTTTGTGTAAGCAGATTTGAAACGTCGCGCGGGCTCCTTCCGTCGCCTTACGGCGCCACCTCCCTCCCGGAGGGAGGCTAACGAAAATCCCGTCTTAATTGTAGCCATAAAATGCTCCAATCACCTTTGTTTGCAAGGTGTCTGCGCTTTTATGAAGAATGGCGCGACATAGCCTCCCTCCGGGAGGGAGGGGGACCGTCCTTGACGGTGGAAGGAGCCCGCGCAACGATCAAAATCTGCAAATGCTTTATAACTTTTGCTTTTTAAACACACCGATAAACTTCAATTTAAAATATCAACACTTGATAACCTTTTTTATCTTACCGCATTTGCGAGCAAAATACAATCCTTATTTGTAAATATTTGCAAAATTCT
>JAZTWS010000169.1:0-22317 GCA_045636005.1 Eubacteriales bacterium
GCCTTCCTAAGACCGCTTGGCCTCCGACTTGCTTGATTGCGACCTCGGCAGACACCGCGCGCGCGGCGGTACGTTGCGCGAGATATCTGTCCGATGCGCTTGGCTATAGCGATACCCTTGTGGGCGCGGCCGGTATTTCCAAGGCCACCGTGGGTATGGCTGTTCTTTCGGTCAAGAACAATAAAAACGTTCCGCAGGAAAAGGTTACTGCCTTTGGCGTGACCTATGACAATACGGTTTTTGAGGGAGATGTTTTTGTGGACGGCGAGCGTTCGCAGGCCATTATTCAGCCCTTTATGTATTACGATGAGGCTTGCCAAAATGAGGTGAGCTCGGATTGCAACGTAGTATACAATTCCTCGGGTAGCGGTGTGCAGAATATGTACCGTCGCTTCTCCGATTTTGAAAAGGTTCCCGTGGTGCTTTCAAGCGGTGTGCGCGACTACGGTCTCAGCTTTGATACTTGGGATGTTGCTGTCGAGTGGTTTGACAACAATGCGACCGAGCCCTTCCTGCCCGTTACACAGCTGGATCAGGGTCACGCATATCCCGTCGGCTACGATACCGAGTACGGCTATCATCGTTTCGACGGTATGCTTAAGTTCTTCGATGTATTTTTGAAGCCCGAGGAAAACAAGGCACCCGAGGTGCTTTGGGTGACGCCGACCAATGGCTCGACTGACGTTTCGCTTTCGGGCAAATGGGAGATCGGCCCCTATACGCCTTACGGCTGGGCCAATGACACATATTCCCACGATCAGGAGATTCAGATCCGCTTTGTGGCTCCCGTAGATCCCGCTTCGGTCAACAAGGGAGTTACGGTGCGCGCGGAGGGCGGCGCGGTTCTTAAGGGTACTTGGGTCGCCAGCCAGCAGAATTCGCTTTACACCTTTGTGTGTGACGGTATGGCGGCAGGCACGCGCTATTCCATTGAGATCACCGACGGCGTTAAGAGCGCGGAGGGTGTTGCTCTGAAGGAGGAGCGCACGGTCAGCTTCAAGACCGAGGGCACGTACCGCGTGGACATTGTTGCCGATACTTACGTTTCCTCGAAGGCCCCCGACACGGTCTTCGGTCGTGCGGGGCAGCTGAAGGTCAGCTATGCGGACACCACGCTGATCACGGTAAGCACCGAAAATCTGCTTGATGCCGAAAAGCTTTCGCTGAAGGCCGGAAGCACGATCGACGCGCCTCTGAATGTGGCTATATACGCGCTTGCCGACTATACGGTGAACGAATCGAACCTTACTTACAATACTCTGATTGCTTCCGATGCATGGGCGAATAAGGCTTTTGTGGGTGAGTATGTGATCGCAAACGAAAATCTTTCGCTGGATCTTTCGGCCCTTTCCACGGTCGCAGGTCTTGGTGAGTACGTTACGCTTGCTATCGTCGCGACTGACGACATTTTGAGCGATGAGCCGTATGTCTTTGCGCAGGACTTTGATGCTCCCGCTTTTGGTACAGCCATCAAGGATGGCAACAACACGGTGGTGGCGGCAGACGGTAGAGTAACCGATGCAAGACCGAACTACGCAAAGATAAACAAGCCCTCCTCGCCGTATTGGTGGTGCAGAACGGGCGACTCCTCCGAGGCTTACCTTGTGAATGAGAGCAGTATTTCCGATTCGCAGATGTTCAAAACGAAGACCAAGGTGACTCAGGGGCAGATGATCAAGTTCTTTAATGCGCTCACCGACGATTATCTGACGGAGGACGATATCGGAAAGCAGTTCCGTATCTCCTTTGATATCTATCCCGTCAGCATGCTGAATCTTTCGGTCGGTATGACACCCGTTGTAAACGGTGACGGTTCGGCCGAATCCCCCAAATCCGATCCGTCCTCCTTCTATGGCGACGTATACGAGACGGTCGTTCAGGACAATCAATGGACAACGGTATCCTGTATGATCACGATCACCGAAAGTATGGTGGCTGCACAGGCAGGTCTTCTGACCATTCTGGTGCCGTATTGGGCCGAGGCGGTTGAATATACCGGCTATACGTATTTTGACAATATAGTCGTTGAGGAAACGACGGCTCCTTTGTTTGTTGATGCTCGCGAGGCAAACGGAGCGGATAGCTATGTGCTGATCGCAGAAAATAAGGGCATGAATCTGAACGATGCCATTACCGTAACATTCTCCGAGGCTATGGATCTTTCCACGTTTGCCGACGGTATGATCGTACGGAACGCAAAGACGGGCAAGCGTGTGCAGGGAGAATGGATCGCCGTTGGCGAGGATAACAAGACTTTTGCTTTTGTGACGAATGCGCTTGTTGCCGATACGACATATACTGTTCGCACGACCTCGTCGGTACTGACGCTTGCGGGCGAGCCTTGCGAGGACAAGGTGATCCGAACGGTAGCTACCGAAGGAAGTTATGCACTTCGGCCGATTGCCACCTCTTTTGTATCGATCTCCGAGCCGACGGAGCACTTCGGTCTTGACAAAAATCCCATTCTGACCGAAGATTATTTGGGCGTGGTGACCTTCTCGGGCAAGAGCCTGCAAAATGCCACCGCATCGACCCTGTATTTCGATATGGATCTCGACAAGAACACGGTTCTTCGAGTTTATGCCTTGACCGACTATACGCCCGACGATACGCTTTGCTACAATTCCTTGGCGGGTAAGCTTACGGATGAAGCATTGTTTGAGACTTATAACGTGTCAGGCGGCAAGATGGCACTTGATATTTCTGAGCTTGCAAGCAAGAATCTTGGGGAAAACGTAACCTTTGTGTTCAAAGCAGGATATCGCTTCTTCAACGATTTTGAAACGCCAACGGTAAGCACGGCCACGTCGCTCACCGGTGCTTCGAGCTCCGTGCTTTCCGGAAACGTATTCTACTCTGACAAGTACATTTGGTCGGGAGCAGGAGGCGGTTCGGGTGAAGTGCATCAAATGCCTGCCGAGGGTGAGGATTCGCAGAACATTCGCGTGATGACCAAGCATTCGAGGTGGGTCAAATTCTATAATACCATTAAGGATGAGGCTCTTGACGAATATGATATTGGCAGGACCTACAAAGTCAGCATGAAGATGCGTACTCTGGAAAGTGAGGCAGCTGACGTGTCCAAGGTCAAGGTGGATTACGGCTTCTCGCTTCGTCAAGCAACCACAGTTGGCGACAAGACGATTTCGTTCGGTGAATTTTCCGAGAAGTACGGAACGGTAACGTTGAATTTTGGCGCCGATTGGACAACGCTTACCTTTGATATAGAGCTTACCGAAACGACGGTGGACTTCCAGGCAGGTCTTCTGACACTGCTGATCCCGTACGTTGGCGGAACCTCGGGCGGCACGCCGATCTATACTCTGATCGACGATATGCTGGTAGAGGAAACGTTTGAAGAGCCTATTGTACTTTCCAAGGAAAGCTTCATTCTTATGACCGAAAACATGGATGCTGTAGAGATCACTCCCGAGGATAATCCTGTCAAAGACTTGGAGCCCTCCAACCTTGACGCTTCCTTCATTTCCTATCAGGTGACGAAGGAGAAGGGCGGAAAATTCTCGCTTCGTGCGATTTCGGGTCTGAATTCTTTGGATTACAAGAATTTTGGTTATGAGGTGACGATTACTACCGCAAGTGGCTCCCAAACGCTTACGGGCACTGCCGCCAAGGTGTATACCGCGATCAATGGCGGCGGCACGTCCTATTCGATCAAGGAAACGTTTGGCTACGAGTACGCAGGTCTTGCCACGGTTACGGGGCTTGCAATCGATTCCGACTATACCAAGATTGAGATCCGCACTTTCGTGACTACGCTTGACGGCGAGATCGAGTACGGAAAGGGCGGCACGCTTCTTTACGAAGGTGCGCTTGATAGCAACGGCTATCCTTCGCTCTCCTTCGTGAGCGAATAAAGAAAAAGAAAAAACACGGCTTTGCACTGCATAGCCTTGTTTTTTTGGTTTGAAGTTACTGAACAAGATAGATAACCGCCGAATAAACGACGCCGACTACCATAAGAAGTGTGAGTAACAGGCACATAAGTCTTACGATAAGTACCTTGCGTCTCTCTCTTTTGCTCATTTTCTTTGCTTGATCTTTTGCCATGATTTTATTTCCTTTCAAAATGTAAGCTGTTGTTTTTTAATATCCTTTTCGGCAAGCAGGGTGCCTGTCGCGGGAAGCTTAGTTTTCTTATAGCCCTTGGTGTCCTCGGGTATATCGGTGCGTACGCTTGCTACCTTACCGCCTTTTTTCAGGCTCATCAGCGTCACGCCCGACGAGGAACGCGTGGTTTTTAGCGGAATAAGCGAAGTCTTAAAGACGATGGCGCGATCGTCGGAGCTGATCATCATGACGTCGTACGGATCCTTTTCCTTCTCGTAGAGCGCGGCCACGATGGGCGAAGCGTCCGAGTAGGCACCTACGAGCTTTTTGCGCGTTGCCTTGGTTTCGTACGAGGAAAGGGGAACGCGAACGCCCTTGCCGTTCTCGAAGATAAAGACCATGTTTTCATCCTCGGTCGGTGTCGTGTATATTCTCATGAAGATCGGACGCTCGCCGCTATCCATGCCGAGTTTGGCGGGGATGAAGTCACCCATGGCTGAGGCTTTGGTGTTTTCAAATTCCGAGCATTTCGCACGGTATACCTTGCATTTATCCGAGAAGAAGATAAGCTCGGAGTTGTTCGTCGCATCGTAAGAATACGCGATCTCGTCGCCCTCCTTGAGCTTATGCTCGTCGTTTCCGCGAAGCGAAAGCGCGGTGATCTTCTTGAAATAGCCCTCGCGGCTGAGGTAGACCTTGACGTTGTAGTTATCCTCGTTTTCGTCTTCCTCGTATTCCTCCACGTCGCCGTCGTAGATCAAATACGTCTTTCTCGGTTTTCCGTACTTTTTCTTGACCTCGGTGAGCTGCTTGGAGATGAGTGCCTTCAGCTTCAGATCATCACCGAGAATTTCTTCAATTTGTGCGATCTCCTCTTGAAGTCCCTTGATCTCGTCAATACGGCTCAAGATATATTCCTTGTTGAGATGACGGAGCTTGATGTCGGCAATAAAGTCGGCCTGCACCTCGTCGATGCCGAAGCCTTCCATCAGGTTTTTGATAACGTCGGCGTCATGCTCGGTGTTGCGGATGATCTTGATTGCCTTGTCGATGTCAAGTAGGATCTTGGCAAGACCGAGAAGCAGGTGAAGCTTTTCGTTTTTCTTGTCCAGATCATACTGCAGCTCGCGACGGAGGCATCCCATACGGAATTTGATCCATTCGGTAAGAACCTCGGCAACGCCCATCTGGCGCGGCGTGGAGTCGATCAAAATATTAAAGTTACATTTGAAGCTATCTTCAAGCGGTGTCAGTTTGTAAAGCTTGGCCATCAGCTTATCGGGGTCGGTACCCTTGCGGATGTCGATGGTCAGCTTAAAGCCCGAAAGGTCGATCTCGTCACGGAAATCGGTAATTTCCTTGAGCTTTCCTTCCTTTACAAGCTCGGTAATGCGCTTGATGATCAGCTCAATGGAGGTGGAGTAGGGGATCTGAATAATGTCGATACAATTGGCTGTCTTATCGTAATTGTATCGCGCGCGCACCTTGATCGAGCCCTGTCCGGTTTCGTAGATCTCACGCATCTGGTCGCGGTTGTAGATGATGGTACCTCCACCGGGGAAATCGGGCGCCTTGATAATATCAAGCAGTTTTTCTATATTGGTTTTCGGATTTCTGAGCAGTGCGATTGTTCCGTCGCAGATCTCCTCCAAATTAAAGGAACAGATCGACGAGGCCATGCCCACGGCAATGCCCGCGTTTGGCATGACGAGAATATTGGGGAAAGTGGAGGGAAGCAGCACCGGCTCCTCCATGGTGTTGTCGTAGTTGGGAACGAACTCCACGGCGTTTTTGTCGATGCCCTTAAAAAGCTCTTCGCAGATCGGATCCAGCTTGACCTCGGTATAACGCGATGCGGCAAAGCGCATATCGGAGGAATACTGTTTACCAAAGCTTCCCTTGGAGTCGATCAGCGGATGGAGAAGTGCCTCGTTGCCGCGTGTGAGACGGACCAGCGTTTCATAAATCGCCATATCACCGTGCGGGTTCAACTTCATTGTTTGACCAACGACGTTTGCACTCTTGGTCTTGGGGCCTTTGAGGAGCCCCATTTTATACATGGTATACAGAAGCTTTCGATGCGAGGGCTTGAGGCCGTCGATCTCGGGAATGGCACGGGAAACGATGACGCTCATAACGTAGGGCATATAGTTTTTTTCAATTGTTTCGGTTATGAGCTGCTCGCGCGCGGGCGCGTAAACGATTTCCTTTGGCTCGTTATATTTGCTTTTCTTTGCCATAAAATACCTCCGTGTGTTAAACTTCAAGGATCGTATGCGCCGCGGCGCGAAGCATACGGTTATAAAGGGCAAGGCCGATGCCGTCTGTGGTTGGCAAATGGCCGTATATAATGTCTACACCAAACTTGTCAGCATCGCGAAGCGCGGTGAAAAGCCGCTTGGCTTGTTCATCGAGATTTTCCGATTTTCCAATATCGACGAGGTTTTTGTTTTCAAGCTCTGCGGTTTCTTCGCTATAGCAAAGGATCGCGCAATTTTTGTCCTTTTGCGCTCTTTTTAAGAACGCAAGAATGTTGGTTTCACTTCCTTTTAACAGGACAAAAGGAACGCTTGGCGCATAATGCTTGTATTTCATACCGGGGGAGAGCGGACGCTCGTTTTCGGCAAGTTGTGCGACAACCGCCGGAGCAATCGTTACGCTTTCGCAAACGCACCGAAGGGCGTCAGCGGTAATGGCGCCGGGGCGCAAAAGCGTTGCCGCGTTGCCGTCAAGTGCGACAATGGTAGATTCCAAACCGATCTCCGAATCCCCACCGTCAAGGATCATATCTACGCGTCCCGAAAGATCCTCGATCACATGGCGCGCGCAAGTGGGGGATGGCTTGCCCGACAGATTGGCCGAAGGCGCGGCAATAGGGATCCCAGCCTCGCGTATCAGTGCTCTTGCTATAGGATGAGACGGACAGCGAACGGCAACCGTTCGGAGACCTCCCGTCGTGCGAAGAGGAATGCTTTCCTTTCGCGGCAGGATCACGGTAAGCGGTCCCGGCATAAATGCCTTTGCCAGTCGGTAATAGGTCTCGCTCGTCACGGCGTACGGCTCGGCGTCCTCGGGAGATGCAATATGAATGATAAGAGGGTTGTCGGAGGGTCTGCCCTTGGCGGCGTAAATTTTTTGAGCAGAATTTTCGTTTGTGGCGTCACCGCCAAGACCGTATACCGTCTCGGTAGGGAACACGACGAGCCCGCCTGCCAAAAGGATGCTTGCGGCTTCCTTTACGTCGTTCGGGGTTTGAAACCCGTTCTTAACGTCAATTACTTTTGTGGTCAAAATAACACCTGCTTTAGTTGTTTTTTAATTTTTCCGCGGTATCCGCCGTGATCAGCGCGTCAATCATATCTCTGATATCGCCATTGAGAAAGGCCTCCAGCGAATAAAGTGTAAGCGAAATACGATGATCGGTCACGCGTCCTTGCGGATAGTTATAGGTACGGATACGCTCGCTTCGGTCGCCCGTGCCAACCTGGCTTCGGCGCTCCGAGGCGATCTTTTGTGATTGCTCGGTCTGCTTGATCTCGTAGAGCTTGGCGCGAAGCATTTTAAGAGCCTTGTCCTTGTTCTTGAATTGGCTTCGCTCTTCCTGACATTCTACGATAATGCCCGAGGGCTTGTGCGTTAAGCGAACGGCCGACTCGGTCTTGTTGATATGCTGACCGCCGCTTCCGCTGGATTTACAGGACTCAAAAACGAGATCCTGCGGATTGATCTCAATTTCAACCTCTTCAACTTCGGGAAGGACGGCAACCGTGGCGGTTGACGTTTGAATTCTTCCTTGCGATTCGGTTTCGGGAACACGTTGCACACGGTGAACGCCGCTTTCAAATTTAAAGCGAGAGTAGGCACCGTCGCCTTCAATCATAAAGGAGATTTCACGAAATCCGCCAAGCTCGGTCTCGTTGGCGTTCAGCAGCGAAGTGCGAAAGCCTTCCGTTTCGGCGTACATCCCATACATACGGTAAAGCACTGCCGCAAAAAGTGCCGCTTCTTCACCACCGGCACCTGCGCGGATCTCTACGATCACGTTTTTGTCGTCGTTGGGGTCGCGGGGGAGCAGGAGAATTTTTAGTTCCTCCAAAAGATCCGCAAGCGTTTTCTGCGTCTGCTTATATTCCTCCGACGCCATCTCACGCATCTCCGCGTCCAAGCTGCCGTCAAGCATTTCCTTGAGATCCGAAAGCTCGGTATCCGCCTTTTTATATTCGCGATATTTTTCAATGATTGGAGTCAGAGTCTTGTATTCCTTCATGAGTGTCGCGTATTTTTCGTTATCCGAAAAAATGGCGGGATCCGCAAGCTCTGCCTCCATGCCGATATATTTTTCTTCGGCGGCCTTTAATTTTTCAAGCATACGTGAGAGGACCTTTCTCGGAAATTAATTTTTGCAGAAAGCGCGGAAAGCGCGGTAGGTTTCGTAAACGTCCACCTTTGCCACTGCCTCGTAGGGCGCGTGCATGGAAAGAACGGGAACGCCAAGGTCTACCGTCTCAATATTATGCTTTGCAATATATTTAGCCACCGTTCCACCGCCTCCGCAATCGGCCTTTCCAAGCTCGCCCGCCTGCCAAAGTACGTTATCCTTGGCCATCACGCCGCGAAGCCAACCGATATATTCGGCACTTGCATCGTTCGTGCTGCTCTTGCCGCGTGCGCCCGTATATTTCGTCAGAACGACGCCGCAGGAAAGTAGGGAAGCGTTTCTCTTTTCAAAGACCTCGGGGAAGTTGGGATCAAAGCAAGCCGAAACGTCGGCTGAAAGACATTTGGAATTGTATCTTACGACGGTGGGGTTGACATCCATGGCAAACGATATCTCATGAATAAGGTCGCAAATGAGGTCGGCCTGCATACCCGTGTTTCCGTCGCTTCCCGTTTCCTCCTTGTCGGCAAGAACGCACATCAAGGAATGCTCGCTATCTGCGCAATCAAAGAGCGCAGTGAGCGCGGGATAGGCACACACGCGGTCGTCGTGGCCGTATGCGCCAATGAGAGAACGGTCAAAGCCAATATCGCGCGCTTTATCAGCGGGAACGGCTGAAAGCTCGGCGGACAAAAAGTCCTCCTCGGTAATACCGTATTTTTCGTGAAGAATGGCGAGAATATTCTCTTTGATGGGAGCATCGCCTTTGCCAAGCGGCTCGCTTCCAACAAGAATGTTCAGCTTCTCGGCAGGAATTGCGTCGCCAAGCGGTTTTTTGTCATCGTCGTGGCCAAGATGCGGAAGCAAATCGTTTACATAAAAGATAGGATCGCCCACGTCCTCGCCTACGGTTACGTTGATAGCACTTCCGTCCGCTTTGATCACTACGCCGTGAAGGGCAAGCGGCACCGTGACCCATTGATATTTACGAATGCCACCGTAGTAGTGCGTTTTCAAAAAGCTCATGCCGCCTTCCTCGTAAAGCGGGCAGGGCTTGAGGTCCAAACGCGGCGAATCCACATGCGCCGCAGAAATGCGAAATCCGTTTTCCAGCGACTCTTTTCCGATTGTAAAAAGGAAGAGATTTTTTCCGCGATTATTAAAGTAATATTTTCCGCCGACATTCAGCTTCATGCCGAAGGAATAGGGAAGGAAGCCGTTGGCTTTGGCCATGGCTATGGCATAGCTTACTGCCTCACGTTCGGTTTTGGCTTTATCCAAAAATTCGGTATATCCAACGGCGTAGTCATGCGCCGCCTTTTTTTCGGCCTCACCGAATACTTCATAGAAATTTTTCTTTTGGTAGATAAGTTCGCTTTTCATAGGATTCTCCTTTTTAATTTGTATCGAAAGAGACATTTTCTTTTGTTAAAATGTCGGTGAGTAATGAAAACAGTTCGTTTTTCTCGCCGTTGTTGTATAGCGTGTATTTTGCTTTTGAGCGGTAAAATTCGTCCTTCTGTTGTGCCGCGATGCGTTCGTCGGCTTTTTCACGTGAAAGCGTATCTCGCTTCATAATACGGGTCGCACGAAGCTCTCGCTCGGCAAGAACGGCTATGGTAAAGTCACAAAAATTATCAAAGCTTGCTTCGAAAAGAAGCGGAGCGTCGACTACCGCCGCGCTTTTTTGAGCTGCATGGAACTCCTCAAGCAAGGTAAGCGTTTTTTCGCGAACGTATTTATGAGAAATGGTGTTCAAATCCTTTGCGGCATCACCGCTTTTGTCCGAAAAAACGATGCTTGCCAGCCTTTTGCGGTCGATTGTCTGATCGGTATTTCGTATTTCTTTTCCAAAGCGTTCTACAAGCTCATCGGCACATTGCGATGGGGGAATGAGAAGGTCGTGGTAGACCTTATCCGTATCGATACACGGAATTCCCACCGAATGAAAATATTCGTCACAAAGTCCTTTTCCGGCACCGCTTGGGCCCGTCAGACCGATAATTTTCATGATGTTCTCCTTGTCAAATCTCCATCCATATACCTTGTTCGGCTGAAAGGTATGCTGCTTCCATAATTTTTTGTACATAAGCAGCGTCGGAGAAATCTGGGCTTGATTGTGTTTCTTTTGAGACAGAATTCAAAAACTCTCGGTAGCTTTCGACGTGTCCCGATAGCCATCCGATTGGTGCTTTCGGCGAGGGAAAAATGCCACCGGGTAATGCATAACGCCCGGCTGTCTCGATCTTGGTAAAACCGCGTTCTCCGCCAAGTGCCTTTTCTTCCTTCGTGTTATCGTAAAACCAAAGCCAATTCGGCTCCATCAGCGAATACTTAAGCGCACCTTTTTCACCGTAAATCTCGAAGAAAAGATCGTCGTTTGCACCACAGGAAATTTTAGAGGCGCGAAGGGTTCCCATAGCGCCGCACGAAAGCTTTGCCAGCATATAAAAGGCTTCGTCGGCATTGGTTTGCCAAGGTTTTCCGTCCATACCCGTACGAGTTGGAAAGGCAATCTGCGTGGTAGCGCAAACCGAGCGAAAACCGCCGCAAAGATGGTATATCATGTCGATGACGTGTGAGCCGAGGTCGAAGAGAACGCCACCTCCGCAGATGTCTTTATTTTGCTTCCAGCCTGCAGTTCGGTCGGCAAAAATTGAGCCGCTGTGAAGATACGCGGCATCAAAGGAAAGAATTCTTCCCAAACGTCCTTCATCAATCAGCTCTTTTGCGCGCATAACGGCGGGAATGTAGCGGTTGTTGAAAACGATCTTGTGTATTTTACCGCTTTTTTTCGCAAGAAGCGCGATTTCTTCTGCTTGTGCGGCCGAAACACAGAGCGGTTTTTCACAATAAATATGCTTGCCTGCAAGTAATGCCTTTTTCAAGGTACCGTAATGATGAATATTAGGCGTACAGATATCAATGATATCGATGTCGGGATTCAAGATTAAATCGTCTTCGTTTACCGCGGGAACGGAAAAACCGAAATCACGGCAAACCTTCTCGGATTTTTCCATGCTTGTGGTACATACGCCGAGAATCTCCGCGGAAAAGGGGAGGTCTTTATAGAAAAACGGCAGATTTTTTATGGCGTAGGAATGCGCACGTCCCATCGCACCAAAGCCAAGCATACCGATCTTCCAATGTTTTGCATCCATAGCAAGCCCTCCCTTTGAAACATATATAGAGTTATTATACTACATTTGCGCGTTTTTTTCAAGGACTTTTTCGGTTTTTCTGTTCAAAAGGAAGAAAAAATCAAAAATTTGAAAAAGGTATATACAAAAGCGAAAAAAAATGCTATAATATAAAGAACTAATATAATATAGACATTATTTTTAGACATTATTTTTTTGGAAGGAAAAAGATATGGCATACAATAAAGCGGAGCGTCACCCAAAATCATATCGCGGAAAGAATGAGTGGCGAAATGGGGAGGAAAAACCGATTTCCCACGAGCATCGCGAGGAGGAAGAAAACTCGGGACTTGTCATTGGCCGAAATGCCGTTCGTGAGTTGTTGCGTTCGGGACGCTCCATTGATAAAATTTGGATTCGCAAGGGAGAGCTTGAGGGCTCGATTATCGTACTCGTTGCCGAGGCTCGAAAGATGGGAATTCCGATTCTTGAGGTAGAAAAGGCGAAACTGGATTCGGTTTCGGGCTTTGCACCGCATCAGGGAATCATTGCCATGGCGGCTGAAAAAGAATATTCGTCGGTGGAGGATATTTTGAGAATTGCCGAGGAGCGCGGGGAAAAGCCGTTGATCGTCGTATCGGACGGCATTACGGATCCCTATAATCTCGGTGCGTTGATTCGTTGCGCCGAGGGCGTTGGCGCGCACGGTCTCATTCTTCCCAAAAGACGCGCAAGTGGTCTTACGCCGCTCGTCAGCAAGGCATCCGCCGGTGCGATCGAGCATTTGGCAATCGCCAAGGTCTCCAATATCGTTTCTACGCTGGAGTCCTTGAAAAAGCAGGGGCTTTGGGTCTATGCCGCCGAGGCGGGCGGACAAAATTACTACGATACCGACTTCTCGGGCGGTGCCGTTATCGTCTTCGGAAGCGAGGGAGACGGTGTTTCCAAGCTTGTTCTTGAGAGAAGTGATTTTGTGGTTTCCATCCCCATGTACGGAAAGGTGAACTCGTTTAACGTATCGACCGCGGCATCGGTCATTCTTGCGGAGGCGTCCAAGCAGCATCACAAAAACGCCTAAACGAATTTTTATGGAGAAAGATTATGGAAAATAAGCCGAATAACGAAATATCCGAGCTTCTTGCACGCCTGCAGCAAAAGGTGGAAAAGAAGTCCGCTCCCGGTGTGGATTCGGTGAAGCCGAGCGGTGAAACACCCGAGGAGCTTCTTGATCTTTTGAAAAAAAATATTGGTGCCCCTCAAAAAGAGCCTGAAGCAACGGAGCGTTCGGAATACAACATCGAAGGCTACGAGTTTGAAACGGAAGTGGATGAGGGCGATGAGGAAATGGCCGTTGACGAAGAAGACGGCGAGGTAGAGTTTCTTGATGTGGAGGCGACTTTGGCTACGGACGACCTTGAAATCGAGAACGAAGATCCCGAGCTTGAAGAAAAGCTTCGTGAGCGCGTGGAAAGCCTTGTTTCCGAGTCGGTTTCTGTGGACGAGACTTGGGAGTTGCCCGAAAAGGCGGAGAAGCTTCTTGCGGAAGCAGATACGGGCGAAACGGAAATATCAAACAACGAGGCCGATGAGCCGATTGTTGAAGAGCCTGTAGGGGAGCCGACGGAAGAAATTGAAGCCGAAGAAGATCTTGTAGCGGACGTATGCGAGACGCTTGCTTTAGAAGAAGTTGTGCAGTCGGACAAGGAGCCTCTTACCCAAAAAGCCGTTCTTCTTGACGATATTGTTTCTTGCGAGGAGGATGTGCAAAAGGACAAGAGTGTTGCTTTTTCGCAGGAGGAAACGGAAGCGGAGGAGCCGATTCTTTTGGAGGAGCGCGAGGAGGAAGCTTGCGATCTGCCGTGTGATGAATACAACGATCTTTATTTCGACAATGACGAAGCAAAAAGCTTTTTTGGCTTTAGCAGAATAAATAACGAAAACGAATTGTGTGAGAAAGAGCCGCTTGATGCTCCGGATTTTGATGATATTGATATCAATCTCGCGTTGGCACTTGGCAACAAGGAAGCTCTTGAGAACTCGGTGGGGTATGCGCGCGTTCGTTCTGCCAGAAACGGCTTTTACGATCCTTTTTTTGAGGAATCGACCGGTGAACGTACGTACGGATACGACGGCGAGGAATTTCGTAATGAGAAACAGATCGATTCGATCAAAAAACGCTATGCTTCCGAGAGCCGAAGGATTCGTGATCGTTTGATTGCTACGTTTTTCTTGAGCATTTTGATTTTGTTCCTTGAAAATCTTCCCATGACGGCCATAAGAATTCCGCACCTTTCGAATTGGCTGGATAATCCGTCGTTTTATTACATTACGGCATTGTTCTTATCCATTTTGCTTATTGTCATTTCGCGCAAAAAGATAGGAAGCGCTCTTCGTTCCTGCTTGGTTTTGCAGGGTGAGCCCTTTGTTCCGATTGCCTGTCTCGCTGTGCTGAATTTTACGTATAACCTTATCGTTTTGCTCTTTTTCCGCGAGAGCGGAATGCCCGTCTATAATTTCGCGATGGCGATCTTCCTTTTGTTCGGTATTGTGGATGATGCCATGCGTCTTATGCGTGAAAAGCTTTCCTTTGACGTCGTTTCGGATCGAAAACCAAAGCTTTCGCTTGAGCGTTTGGAAGAAAAGGCCCAAAACGAATCCAACGCTTTTTCTTACGGACAGGAATTTTTCGTGGAGAAGGTCACTTTTGTCGGCAATTTCTTTACGCGTTCGGGACGCCGCTCGGTGCAATTTTCGGAATACTTTCACGAGCTTGCTTTATCGGCACTTGGCGCGCTTGGCGTGGCATTGTTTTCTCTGTTTTTGACCGACGATATTTCCACCTTCTTTGCGGTGTTTACTTTCTCCATGTTTAGTTGTGTGCCGATGCAATTTCTAATTGCAAACATTTATCCTTTTTTCCATCTGACGAAGGGGTTGTCAAAGCTTGACAGTGCAGTGATTGGCGATGCCGTATCGGAAGAGTACAATGACACCGATACGATCTACCTTGAGGACGCGGAGATGTTTGGAAAACACGGCGCGCGTGTGGTTGGCGTTCGTTCGTATAACGACATGGACTTTTATTCGTTGCTTTCTTATGCGCTTTCGGTCTTTACCGTAATTGGTGCACCGCTTTGCAACGTTTTTGATAATTCCGCCAAGGAAATCGAGAAAAAAGAAAATGTGCGCATTACCGATATTTCGGTCGGTGGCGTGGAAGCAATTGTTGAGGATCGAACGGTTTACATCGGCAATCTTGCTTTTATGAGAAGTCACGGTTATTTTCCAAAGCGTAACGCCGATGACGAGAAAAAAATCGAAAGTGGGCAGATCTGCATTCTGTATCTGGCAATCAGTGGCGAGTTGTGTGCGAAGCTTTACGTACAGTATACGGTTACGCAGCGCTTTGAAAAATTTGCCGCAGAGATGTTGAGAAACGGAGTTCGTGTCGGTATTCGAACGCTTGACCCCAATGTGAACGAGAAAATGATTGCGGCGCTTCGAAACGATAAGAACGTGTCCATCAAGGTCATACGTCCTACGCCCAATGAGCTTATCCCCATCGGAAAGCATTCGGATAGTGGAATCGTTACCTCGAAGAATTCGCACATGATCTTCAAGATCTTGGAGCAATGCTTTAACATTAAGCGGATTTACAATAAGCAGAGATTTTTCCGTCTCATTGCGCTTTCGCTCGGTATACTTCTATCCGTTCTCGTTATGATAGGAAAGCTGTATACTTACGTTCCGTCTTTGTATATTGTGATCTATCAGGTGCTTTGGTTAGTGCCTTCGCTGATATACACGAAATCTAAACTGAAATGAGTAATAACATGAAAAACAGAAGTACGATCTTAAAATCGGTCTCCAAGCCCGGACGGTATTCGGGCGGTGAATATAATCAAATTTTAAAGGATAAAAGCAAGATCAAGGCAAGATGGGCCTTTTGCTTTCCCGATTCGTATGAGATTGGCATGTCCAACCTCGGTGTTCGCATTTTGTACGGTGCGTTAAACAGGGAAGAAGATATTTGGTGTGAGCGTGTTTATATGCCTTGGACCGATATGCTGGAAAAAATGCAAAAGCACGGACTTCCGCTGACAGCCCACGAGAGCAAGGACAAGCTTACCGATTTTGACATTATCGGTTTTACGCTTCAGTATGAAATGTCCTACACCAATGTGCTTGCCATGCTCAAGCTTGCTAACATTCCGCTTTACGCTGAGGAGCGCGGCGATGAATTCCCGATCATTATCGGCGGTGGCCCGTGTGCGTATAACGCCGAGCCCGTGGCGGATTTCTTCGATTGCTTCTCCATCGGAGAGGGCGAGGATATGTTGGTGGAGTTTACCAAGCTCTACATCAAAATGAAGGAAAGCGGACACTATTCCAAGCGCGAATTTCTTCATGAGGCTGCGCGTACGATCGGTGGCCTTTACGTTCCGTCCTTTTATGACGTATCTTACAACGAGGACGGCACGGTAAAGGAATACCGTCCCATTTACGATGATATTCCCACCAAGATCACCAAGCGCATCATGAAGGATCTGGATGCCTCGTATTTCCCGGAAAAAGTGGTTATGCCTTACATTGAAACGGTACACGACCGCATCATGCTTGAGGTTTACCGAGGTTGTATCCGTGGATGCCGATTCTGTCAGGCAGGTATGGTATACCGTCCCGTACGAGAAAAAACACCCGAGGTCTTAAACCGTCAGGCAAAATGTCTGTTCGAGTCTACGGGATATGACGAGATCTCTCTTTCCTCGCTTTCGATCAGTGACTACTCTAAACTCCCGGAACTTACCGATACGCTCCTTTCGTGGACGGATGAAAACATGGTTAGCCTTTCCTTGCCGTCGTTGCGTGTAGATAGCTTTACCAAGGAATTGATGGACAAGGTGGCATCTGTGCGAAGTGCGTCGTTGACCTTTGCGCCCGAGGCGGGCACGCAACGGCTTCGTGACGTGATCAACAAAAACGTCTTGGAGGAGGATCTGCTTCGTGCGGTCAATGTGGCCTTTGAATCGGGAAAGACGCAGGTCAAGCTTTATTTCATGATGGGCTTGCCCACCGAAACCGACGAGGATTTGGAGGGAATCGTAGCACTTGCCAAAAAGGTGCTTGACGAGTTTTATAAAAATCCCAAGCGCAACAAGGCGCGCGCACCGCAGGTAACCATCAGCGTAGCTTGCTTTGTTCCGAAGCCCTTCACGCCTTTTCAGTGGGAGGCGCAGGATAGCGCGGAAGAATTTGTAAGGAAACAGGAATTTATCGGAAGTAAGATCAACGACCGTAAAATTCGGTATTTGTTCCACGATCCCGGTACGTCGAGAGTTGAGGCTGTTCTTGCCAGAGGTGACCGCAAGCTTTCTAAGGCACTTGAGATTGCGGCCGATGAGGACTTTGTATTTGATGCATGGGACGAATATTTCCATTACGATAAATGGTTGTCCGTTTTTGAAAAAGCGGGCATCGACCCTGCTTTTTATGCCAACCGCGCGTTTGGCAAGGACGAGGTACTTCCTTGGGATATCATCGACTGCGGTGTAGAAAAAAACTTCTTTTTGCGTGAAAGCGAAAAGGCTTACGAAGAAAGAACCACGCCGAATTGTCGTGAGCAATGTAGCGGTTGCGGGGCCAATAAGTTGGGAGGTGAGCGGTCGTGTTGTCCGAAAGCAAAGTGTTGAAAGCCTGTTATACGAAAAAAGACCGTCCGCTTCTGGATGAACCGAGAAACGTGCGCATTCGTTTCCGTAAGGTAGGGGATCTTCAGTATATTTCCCATTTGGATCTTCAGCGGACGATGCATCGCATTCTTTCGCGTGCGGGAATCCCTGTTTGGTATACCAAGGGATTTAACCCTCATATCAAGCTGGTCTTTTCCACGCCGCTCTCTATCGGCACGCAGAGTGAGTGTGAGATGCTCGACATCCGCGTGGAGCGAGAAATCTCGTGTGAGGAAATTAAAACGCTTCTGAACCGTGAGGTAACGGAGGAGATGCGGATCCTTGACGTTTACGTACCCGAAACCAAATTTTCGGATTACATTTGGGCAAGTTATGAAATGGAGGTTTCGGATACGGAGCTTTCCGCGGCGGTTGCCGAAAAGATGAATGCGCTTGTGTCAAAGCCCTCGTGGATGGCTACCAAGAGCACCAAATCGGGTGAAAAGGAATTTGATATGATTCCGCAGATTCATTCTTTTAACGCCTGCTACGATGAACAATCGGGGACGGTCAAAATAAAGACCGTTTTGAACGTGAGTAGTGATAATTATTTAAATCCCACGCTCCTTTTGGATATGCTTTGTCGAGCGTGTGAGATCGACCAAACGAACGAAGATACGTTCTGGGTCACGATAACGAGAACGAACGCTTTTCTTGCGGACGGCGTTACAACATTCCGATAATTCAATAGAAGGGAATTGATATATCATGAAAAAAAGATTGGAAACCATTTGCGTACAGGGGGGATATACTCCCGGAAACGGCGAGCCTCGCCAAATTCCGATCGTGCAGAGCACGACCTTTAAATACGATACGAGCGAGGATATGGGGAAACTGTTTGACCTGGAAGCATCGGGTTATTTCTACTCTCGTCTTCAGAATCCTACCAATGACCTCGTAGCTGCCAAAATTGCAGAGCTTGAGGGCGGATGTGCCGCTATGCTGACCTCGTCGGGACAGGCGGCGAACTTCTACGCTATTTTCAATATTGCCACTTGTGGTGACCATATCGTGTCCAGCTCGTCGATCTATGGCGGTACCTTCAACCTTTTTGCCGTAACCATGCGCAAAATGGGGATCGAGTTCACTTTCGTTTCACCCGACTGCACGGACGAAGAGCTGGAGGCAGCATTCCAGCCGAACACCAAAGCCGTGTTCGGTGAGACCATTGCCAATCCCGCGCTTTGCGTGTTAGATATTGAGCGTTTTGCGAATGCCGCGCATAAGCACGGTGTGCCGTTGATTATCGACAATACCTTTGCAACGCCCGTGAATTGCCGCCCGTTTGAGTGGGGCGCGGATATCGTAACGCATTCCACCACGAAGTACATGGACGGTCATGGCTCGGCGATCGGCGGATGCATCGTGGACTCCGGAAAATTTGATTGGACGAAGTATCCCGAAAAATTTGCAGGTCTTTGCACGCCCGACGATAGTTATCACGGCGTGGTTTACGCCGAAAGATTCGGACTTGAGGGAGCGTTTATCACCAAGGCAACGGCACAGCTTATGCGTGACTTTGGCTCGATTCAGTCGCCCTTCAGCGCCTATCTTTTGAATCTTGGTCTCGAAAGCCTTCACGTTCGTATGAAGCGTCATTGCGAAAACGCGCAGGCGGTTGCTGAATTTTTAGAGAACAATGACAAAATCTCTTGGGTGAGATATTGCGGCCTTAAAACGGATAAATATCATGCGCTTGCCGAAAAATATCTACCAAACGGCTCTTGTGGCGTTGTAAGCTTTGGCGTAAAGGGCGGACGTAAGGCTGCGGAGAATTTCATGAAGAAGCTTCGCGTGATCGCCATTGAAACGCACGTTGCCGACGCGCGCTCTTGTTGCTTGCACCCCGCAAGTGCCACGCACCGTCAGATGACCGACGACGAGCTTTTGGCAGCAGGTGTTTCGCCCGATCTCGTTCGTCTTTCCTGCGGCATTGAGAACGCGCAGGATCTGATCGACGACATCAAGCAGGCACTTGAGCAGATCGGATAAGGAGTCGCGCCATGCCGATTAAAATACCAAATGAATTGCCTGCATATAAAACCTTGACCGATGAAAACATTTTCATTATGGACGAGGCCAGAGCAACCACACAGGATATTCGTCCGCTTCGTATTGCCATCGTCAATCTGATGCCAACCAAGATTGATACCGAGACGCAGCTTATGCGCTTACTCGGAAACACGGCGCTTCAGGTGGAGGTGGAATTGCTTCACACCAAGAGCTATGAGTCTAAAAACATCTCCAAGGAGCATCTTCGCACCTTTTACAAAACATTTGACGACGTAAAGGATCAGTCCTTTGACGGCATGATCGTTACGGGCGCGCCGGTCGAAAAACTGGAATTTGAGGAGGTTGAGTATTGGGAGGAGCTTTGCGAGATCATGGAGTGGTCAAAGCGCCACGTTCATAGTACGCTTCATATTTGCTGGGGCGCACAGGCGGGCCTCTATTACCATTTCGGTGTTCAAAAATATCCGCTGGAAAAGAAAATGTTTGGTGTGTTTCCGCACAAGGTGGTGAGAAAAAGCTCGATCCTTTTCCGCGGATTTGATGACGTTTTTATGGTGCCGCACTCCAGACATACCACAGTTCGTACCGAGGACGTAAAGGCTTGCTCTGCACTCAAGGTGCTTGCCGCTTCCGAGGAGGCGGGACTTTACGCAATTTCCACGAAAAATGGCCGACAGATCTTTATTACGGGGCATTCGGAGTATGACGCCGAAACCTTGAAGCGCGAATATGTGCGTGACAAAAATTTGGGACTTCCCATTGACGTACCCATCAACTATTTCCCGAACGACGATGATACGAAGGCCCCGCTCGTCACTTGGCGTTCTCACGCCAACCTTCTGTTTTCCAACTGGCTGAATTATTTGGTTTACCAAACGACACCTTATAATTTGAACGAACTCCGATAAAAGAAAGGAGGCGCCATGAATTCTTTTCTTTTGCCACCGTCAGCACAGCTTTTGTCGAGAATTCTGGATAGCAAAAATGCGACCGAGCCGATGGTGGATACGGTCTCCTTTAAGCCTGCTTTTTCGGCGGCGAACCAAGGTGTGCCACTTTCTCGTTGCACGCCGGAAGAGGCGGGAATCCCTTCGGACTTGATCTGTGATTTTTTGGATAAGCTCCATAGGGATCCTACCTTGAATATGCATAGCATTTTGATTGCAAGAAATGGGAAGCTCTTATGTGAAGCAAGCTTTGGTGCGCAGGATACGGGGGTTTGGAAGCATACGTTTTCCGCTTGCAAAAGCATCGTTTCGCTTGCAATCGGAATGCTCATTGAAGATGGACTTCTTTCAACCGATGAAAAAATCACCGATATATTTCCCAAGGAATTTGGGGCGATTGCTAAACTCAAGCTCAAGGATCTACGCGTAAACGATGTTCTCACCATGCGATCCACGTTGCAATTTGCGGAGCTGGATTCGATGACCACAACAGAGTGGTTAAAAGATTTTTTGAACTCGGCAACCAAGGGCGAGCTTGGAAAAACCTTTCGCTATAACAGCTTAAACACCTATCTCCTTGCGGCAATCGTCGTGAAGAAAACGGGGAAAAGCTTGACGGACTTTTTGGACAAGCGCCTTTTTTCACCGCTTGGCATTACCAATTATTATTGGGAAAAGTCACCGCAAAACATCGAAAAGGGCGGATGGGGTCTTTATCTTTTGCCGAAGGACCTTGTTAAAATCGCGCATATGGTGCTTGCGGGCGGTGTCTACGAGGGAGAACGCATCCTTTCCTCCGAGTATCTGCAAATTGCTACCGCAAAGCAGGTGGAGGTCACCAAGGAAAGCCAAGAGTTTGATTACGGATATCAGTTTTGGGTAGGGAAGCACGCGGACGTCTTTTTGTTCAACGGCATGCTTGGACAGAACGTGCTTTGCTTCCGTCACAACGGAATCGTGGTGCTTTCTCACGCAGGAAACGGTGAATTTTTTCACACCGGCCCGTATTTCCGTTATGCGATAGAAACGTTTGATCGCGACTTTGAAGCGGTACCGACAAACGTCAAGGCCGAAAAGCGTTTGCAAGCAAAAATAAAATCCCTTTCTTTGTACCATCCCGTCAAAAAAACATGGCAAGAGAAGCTCTTCACTTGGCTTGCGGGGAAAAGGCGGGATTTGTTTGAAGATATCGTTGGTGATTATGCTTTTGAAAAAGGAGATAAAAACGCGGTAGGACTGATGCCGCTTATTCTGCAAGGCGTTCATAACGAATATGCCAAAGGCTTTGAATCGGTTTCTTTCCTTAAGAAAAAGGGGATACCGTATCTCATTTACCGTGAGAACAACGGCGAACGAGAGATTCCCCTTGGCTTTGAAAAACCGATTCAAAAGCACCTTCTTTTTGGAACATTAGATTTTTTGGTTGCATCCTCGGCCAAGTTTAAATATGACGAGGAGGATCGGCTGGTTTTGATTGTGCGGCTTGATTTTTTGGAAACGCCGTGCTCAAGGATTTTAAAGTTTGTGTTTGGAGAATACGGGGAGGTTCGTATCTTACATGCCGAACTGCCGGGGGAAGAATTCGTTATCGAAACAACCTCCGATCTTCTCAAGCAGATTTCCGAAATGCCGATCCCCTTGGTTTCGGGCGTGATCAACCGATTCGGTGAAGATTACGTGGAGCTGAAGCTTCGAAAGGCCTTTGCCCCCGTACTCAAGGCGAAAAAAGTGGAAAAAATCCAATAACAAAAAATGCGGATGCCAAGCGGCAACCGCATTTTATTATGTTCGAAATTTACTGTTTGTTGCCGGCCTTTGCGGTAATTGCCTTGATCACCAACAAAGTTGCGATCATGAGGACAATACCGATCGGCAGACAGATGAGCCAATTCTGAACGAAGCCTGCGATGATGAAGCAGACGAACGAAACGGCAGCTACGGTAATAGCGTAGGGAAGCTGGGTGGATACATGGTTCACGTGGTTACACTGCGCACCGGCCGACGCCATGATGGTGGTATCCGAAATGGGAGAGACGTGGTCG
>JAZTWS010000170.1:0-5091 GCA_045636005.1 Eubacteriales bacterium
GGAGAGGGGCAGTCATCGAGGCACTTGACCTTGCCAAAATATCCCGTCTCACCTTCTACGAGCCTGACGAGGAGAGCTTTCCGCTTCTTCGCTTGGCCAAGGTGTGTGGCAGGACCGGCGGCGGAATGCCTGCCGTGCTGAACGCCGCCAACGAGGTGGTTGTGGACGCCTTTTTGAAGGGAAAGATCCGCTTTGGCAGCATTGCGGACACGGTGGCGCTCACTGTGGAGGCGCTTGGCTCCTTTGCCGATGCTCGCACGCTTTCGGATATTCTCGCGGCAGATAAAGCCGCCCGCGAATACGCGGCGGTGCTTCTTTCAAGGAAAGGGTGATTCGTTATTAAGCTTTGGTATATACTTCCCGCCATTTTCGTGTTTGGATTTTTGATCTTTATCCACGAGCTTGGCCATTTTCTGTGTGCGCGCGCTTGTGGCGTCGGCATTAAGGAATTTTCCATTGGTATGGGTCCGCGTATCGGTGGCTGGACCTCCAAAAAGAGCGGTACGAAATATTCCATTCGTGCGCTTCCTTTCGGCGGCTACGTCAGTATGCTTGGCGAGGACGAGGAGTCGGACGACGAGCACTCCTTCACTAAAAAGAAGGTTTGGCAGAGAATGCTCATCGTGCTTGCGGGCCCCACCATGAACCTGATCATTGGTTTTCTGGCGATGACGATCATGGTGAGCTCGGCCGGAGAGTTGTATTCCACCGAGGTTGAATATCGCGAGCTTACGGGGACGGCTATCAGTGAAGCCAGCGGTCTTCGCAACGGCGATGAGATCGTAAGGGTTGGCAAGGTCGGCGTGCATACGCGATATGAAGTTACCTACGAGATCATGCGTCAGGGATACGAGGCGCTTGACATCACGGTAAGACGAAACGGTGAAATGCTTACGGTGGAGAATGTTCTTTTTCCTACGCGGGAAGCGGGCGGTGTCATTTTTGGTGCTTGGGATTTTTATGGCGGAACCGATGACTTTACGCTTGGAAACGTGTTGAAGCATAGCTTTTTCCGTTCGGTATCTACCGTGAAAATGATATTGGATTCGCTTGTCGATCTGATTGGCGGTCGCTACGGCATGGAGGCGCTTTCGGGCCCCGTGGGTATGACGCAGACCATCGGCCAATCGGTGGCAGACGGCTGGGAAAGCTTTTTGTATATTTTTGTGGTGATTACCGTCAATCTGGGTGTTTTCAATCTGCTTCCCATTCCCGCGCTTGACGGCGGACGCTTTTTGTTCCTTCTTGTTGAGGCGGTGATTCGACGTCCGCTCAATCCCAAGATCGAAGGATATATTCACGCCGTGGCACTTTTGCTTCTTCTGGGACTTGCCGCGGTGGTGACGTTTAATGATATTGTAAGGTTGTTTTAAAGATGAAATATCAAGAAATTCGAAGAAAAACAAAAGAGATTCGTGTAGGCAATATAGCGATCGGCGGCAATGCGCCGATCGCTATTCAGTCTATGACCAATACGGATACCTTGGATTATGTTTCGACAGAGACACAAATAAAAGCTCTTGCTTCGCGTGGATGTGATATCGTTCGTTTGACTGTCCCGGATGCGAAGGCGGCCGAAACGGTGCGACGTTTAAAAGAGAGCGACCTTTCGGTGCCTCTCGTGGCGGACATTCATTTTGATTATCGGCTGGCTCTGCTTTGCGCCGAATACGGCGTGGACAAGATCCGCATTAACCCCGGAAATATTGGGGACGACGAGCGCGTGCGCGAGGTATGCCGTGCTTGCCGTGAAAGAGGGGTCCCGATCCGCATTGGCGTGAATAGCGGCTCGCTTGAAAAGCATATTCTCGAAAAATACGGAGCTCCCACGCCCGAGGCACTTTGCGAAAGTGCGTTGTATCATGTAAGACTTTTGGAAAAATACGATTTTGAGGATATCGTGATCTCCATCAAGTCGTCCGACGTGGAGAGCATGATACGCGCCAACCGCCTGCTTGCCGAGCAGGTGTCCTATCCGCTTCATCTCGGCGTGACCGAGGCGGGCAGCTATCGGACAGGCCTCGTTAAGAGCGCGATCGGAATCGGTGCGCTCCTGGCCGACGGCATTGGTGATACGATCCGCGTTTCGCTTACCGACGATCCGCTTCTCGAGGTGGACAGTGCCAGAGAGATTCTCGGTGCGCTGGCTATTGAGGGACAGAGCGGCATGAATATCGTAAGCTGTCCCACCTGTGGCAGAACCAAGATTGACCTCATTTCACTTGTCAAACGCTTTGAAGAGGCGGTGGACCGCGAGGGACTTCGTTCCGTGCCCATTCACGTGGCACTGATGGGATGCGTGGTGAACGGCCCCGGTGAAGCGCGAGAGGCCGACATCGGCATTGCGGGCGGCAAGGGTGAGGCACTTCTTTTCTCGCACGGCGAGATCCTTGGCAAGCTGCGCGAGGAGGATGTGATCGACACGTTGATCGCAAAAATAAAAGAATGGAAGGAAAAGAGAGGATAATATATGGCAGAGAAGGGCTTCTTTGACATTTTTGATTTGTATAAGCCGACGGGAATGCTTTATACCGAGCTTGCGTCTGCCACGGGAATCTCGGTGCGCGCCGATAAGGAAAAACGCTTTCTTGAGATCAAGTGCCGTTTTCCGCGACTTGTTGACAAGGAGCTTTTGTACGAGACCGAGCAGAAAATGGCCGAAACCTATCGCATGAACTCGGTTCGCATTCTGCCAAGCTACCCCGAGGAGTGCTTTTCGGAGGACTACATTCCGCAAGTGCTTATGGAGACCGAGCGCATCGGCCTTGTTGCCAAGGGCTTTTTCTCGCATTACGAGTCCTCCCTTGAGGGCAACCGAATCACGATCACCATACCGTTTGGCGAGGGGGGCGTGCATCTTTTGTACGACGCAAAAACGCCGAGCGTGATTGAAAAAATATTGCAGTCCGAGTTCGGTTTGCATTTTGAGGTTAAGATCGAGCAGGATGCCAACGCTTCGCTTTATATGCAGGATTTGCAAAAAAGCGAAAGAGAGCGTCTCGACGCCGAGGTGCGCGCCGCGGGTGTGGCGTATGCCAACCGTCCGCGCAGTGGTGGAAGCGAAAGCTCGTATACCCAGGCGGTGCCTGCCACACCTGCCGAGCCTGCCTTGCCGCGTGTTTCCTCGCTTTTAAAGGAGGGACAGGCTCCGACGTTTACCGATGGCATTTTTTCCTCCGGCTATTTGAAATTGGATTTTAACGAGCCGAAGTTTGCAATCGGTGAGCCCTTTGAGCTGACCCCCATTGCGCTATCGGAGCTGAATCATCCGATGAAGGCGATCGTGGCGGGTGAGGTATTTGGTTTCTCGCAGGAAGCCAACCGCACGGGCGACAAGATGAACACCGTGTACTATATCACCGACGGTTATACCTCGATCGAGGTACATAATTCCTTTATGGAGCTTGAGGATGCAAAGCACCTGGCAAGTGTCGTTACCAACGGTGCTTGCGTGGTGCTGAAGGGCTACGCCAAGCACGAAACGCGTCGCGGCCGCGTGGACGAGGACCTTGTTTTTATCCCGTCCGACGTTGCACTCGTCTCCAAGATCAAGCGTAAGGATAACGCACCGAAAAAGCGTGTGGAGCTTCATCTTCATACAAATATGTCGGCCATGGATGCGCTGATTCCGCCCGACGTTGCCGTAAAAACGGCGAAAGCATGGGGACATCCTGCCGTTGCCATTACCGACCACGGAAATTTGCAAGGCTTTCCCGACGCGATGCTCACCTCGGAAAAAATTGGTGACATTAAGGTGATTTACGGTCTTGAGGCCTATTTCGTCAACGATACGGCAAGTGCCGCAAGCGGCAATATTGCTTCCGGCTTTGACGATGAGATCGTTATTTTCGATATTGAGACTACGGGTCGTTCGGTTCTTAATTGCGGCATTACCGAGATCGGTGCTGTAAAGATCCAAAAGGGAAAGATCATCGACCGCTTTAACACCTTTGTCAATCCCGAAATGCCGATTCCGGAGGAGATCGTAAAGCTTACGTCGATCACCGACGATATGGTAAAGGACGCGCCGCTTACCGCCGATGCGCTGAGAGCCTTTTTCGATTTCACGGGAAACGATCTTCTCGTGGCGCATAACGCCAATTTTGATATTGGCTTTATCCGTCATTTTGCGGACAAGGCCGGGCTTCCGTTCCCGAACGCCCATTTGGATACGCTTGCGCTTTCGCGTTTCCTCAACCCCGATCTGAAAAATCACAAGCTCGATACGCTCGCAAAGCTTTATGAGCTTGGCGAGTTCAATCACCATAGAGCCTGCGACGACGCCGAAATGCTGGCCAATATCTTCTTCTGTATGATTGCTCGTATGAAGGAGATGGATATGACGGGCTTTGGTGACCTGCATCGTGAGATGGAGGCTAAATCCGATCCCTTGAAGCTTCCCACCTACCATCAGATCCTTCTGGTGAAAAACAAGGTGGGACTCAAAAATCTGTATAAGCTCGTTTCTTACGGATATTTGAAGTATTATCGGCGTACGCCGCGTATCCCGAAGTCCGAGCTCGAAAAGCACCGAGAGGGGCTTATCGTAGGCTCCGCTTGTGAGGCGGGCGAGCTTATGCGCGCGATCATTGAAAACAAGACCGAGGGCGAGATCGAGGAGATCGTGAATTTCTACGATTATCTGGAAATTCAGCCCATTTGCAACAACCGCTTTCTGATCGAGGAGGGCATTGTTGCCGATAACGAGGGACTTCGTGATTTGAACCGTCGCATCGTTGCGCTTGGTGAAAAATACAACAAGCCCGTCGTTGCCACCTGTGACGCACATTTCCGCGACAAAGAGGATGAGATCTATCGTAAGATCCTTTTGGCAGGTATGAAATTCAAGGATGCCGATAAGGATGTTGGGCTCTATTACCGCACGACCGAGGAGATGCTCGAGGAATTTGCCTATCTTGGCGAGGAAAAGGCGTACGAGGTGGTCGTTGAAAATACGAACATGATTGCGGATATGATCTCGGACGAGGTGCGTCCGATCCCCAAGGGAACCTACACGCCAAACATGGAGGGCGCGGAGGAGGATCTGCAGCGCATTTGTTGGGAAAACGCTAAGAAACGCTATGGCGATCC
>JAZTWS010000171.1:0-5545 GCA_045636005.1 Eubacteriales bacterium
TGCTCTTTGTTGTATTCATCCTGGATCTTGCGCCTGCGCTTTGTCTCTTCGATCGCGTACGCCATCGAATCCGTGATGACGTCGGCATACATGATCACGCGGCCTTCGTTGTTCCGGGCCGCGCGCCCGATGGTCTGGATCAGGGAGGTGCCGGATCGCAGGAAACCTTCCTTATCGGCATCCAGAATGGCCACGAGGGTGATCTCCGGAATGTCCAGGCCTTCCCTCAGCAGGTTGATGCCGATCAGCACGTCAAAGACGCCCAGACGCAGGTCGCGAATGATCTGCATACGCTCGATGGTCTGCACGTCAAAGTGAATATATTTCACCTTCACGCCGTTCGACTCGAAATAGCTTGCCAGATCCTCCGCCATCTTTTTGGTCAGCGTGGTGACGAGAACGCGCTCGTTTTTCGCGGTGCGCGCGAGGATCTCCATCAGAAGATCGTCCACCTGTCCCTCCACGGGACGCACCTCGATATCGGGGTCAAGAAGTCCCGTCGGACGAATGATCTGCTCCACGGTGCGCTCCGCGTGCTCGGCCTCGTAGTCGCCCGGCGTTGCACTGACGAAAATGGTCTGGTTCAGCTTACTCTCAAACTCCTCGAAAAAGAGAGGGCGGTTATCAAACGCCGAGGGCAAGCGAAAGCCGTATTCCACGAGATTGGTCTTACGCGCCTTGTCTCCGCCGCTCATGCCGCGCACCTGTGGCAGCGTCATGTGCGACTCGTCCACGAAAAGCAAAAAGTCTCGGGGGAAATAATCGAACAAGGTATACGGCGTCGAGCCTGCGGGTCTGCCCGCAAGCACCCTCGAATAGTTTTCCACGCCCGAGCAGAATCCGACCTCACGAAGCATTTCAAGGTCGTATTTCACACGCTCCTCGATGCGCTGTGCCTCCAGAAGCTTTCCCTCGTTTTTGAAGAACTCCACGCGCTCGCGCATCTCGCGCTCGATTTCGGCGAGTGCCGCTTCCCTTTTATCGTCCGAGACCGCATAGTGCGAGGCGGGATAAATGGCGGCGTACGAGAGCGTGCGCAAAAGCTCGCCCGTTACCACTTGGATCTCACTTACGCGATCGATCTCGTCTCCGAAAAACTCCACGCGGATCGCCTTATCCGAGCTTGACGCGGGGAAAACGTCCACCGTGTCACCGCGAACGCGGAAGCGGTCACGGGTAAAATCAATGTCGTTGCGATCGTAGCTAATGGCAATGAGATGATGAATGAAATCATCGCGGCTCATGGCCATACCCGGGCGCACCGCCAACAAAAGCTTCTGATATTCGCTCGGATCACCGAGCGAATAAATGCAGGAAACGCTCGCCACGATGATCACATCCCGCCTCTCAAAGAGCGACGAGGTGGCACTGTGACGAAGCATATCGATCTCGTCGTTAATCTGCGCGTCCTTTTCAATATACATATCGCGCCCCGGAATATAGGCCTCGGGCTGATAATAGTCGTAATAGGAAACGAAATACTCGACCGCGTTTTCGGGAAAGAATTCGCGGAACTCCGAGCAAAGCTGGGCCGCCAAGGTCTTGTTGTGCGCAAGCACCAGCGTGGGCTTTTGCACATTGGCAATGACGTTTGCCATGGTAAAGGTCTTACCCGAGCCCGTCACGCCGAGAAGCGTTTGCATCTTCTCGCCCGCAAGCACGCCCTCGGTAAGTGCCTTTATCGCCTCGGGCTGATCACCCGTCGGCTTATATTCACTGTGTAAAACGAAACGCTTTTGTTCCGAATTCATATCTTCTCCTTCTTCACCTTGGCAAGCGGATTTTCGTTCATGGCTTCCTCCATGCTCCGATTGCTGACGTGCGTGTAGATCTGCGTGGTGTTGAGCTGCTCGTGGCCCAAAATGTCCTTCAGCACGCGAACGTCCACGTTGCCCGACTGATACATTAAGGTTGCCGCCGTGTGTCTCAGCTTATGCACCGAAAAATGCTTGGACTCAAGGCCCGCAAGATCGAGATATTTATACACCATCCACTGCACCGTCTTTACGCTGATGCGCTGATGACGGGAGCTGAGGAAAAGCGCGTTGGTGGCGACCTTCTCCTCCTCTTGTTCCTCCAACCGCTCCCGAATGTAAGCAACCAGCGCGTCGCGGCAAGCCTCGTTGAGATACACGATACGCTCCTTGTTTCCCTTTCCGAGAACGCGCAAGGAACGAAGCTCGCGGTCAAGGTCGGAAAGATCAATGCCCACAAGCTCCGAGAGACGCATCCCGCAGTTGAGAAAGAGCGTAATGATGGCAAAATCGCGCGCTACGGTCTTGGATTCCCTGTCGTTTTTCACAGCCTCAAGCAGGGCAAGTGACTCCTCCAAGGTCAAAAACTTCGGCAACGACTGCCGCTTCTTCGGTGACTCGATATTCGCCGTCGGATCCTTTTCAAAATAATGCTTTTTGGAGACGAGATAGCGGTAAAAGGCCTTGAGTGCCGAAAGCTTGCGCGCCTTGGCGGCGTTCTGGTTGCCGCGCGTATTGCCCGCGTACATCAAAAAGGCATAGATCTCCTCGGTAGAAACGCTCCTCACAAGCTCCAGATCCACACCGCGTATGTCGATCTTCTCAAATTCCTCACCAATCGTGTCCATGCCGCTACGCGATGCGATCAGAAAACGGAAAAAAGTCCGCAGATCCAGCATATATTCGTCTACCGTGCGCGACGAACAGCCCTGAATGGCCGATTTATACGCCATGAAATCGCGTATCACCGACGGAAAATCCCCAACGTTGATCTCTCCCATGCTTCTCTCCTCTTTATATGTTTTCGATATTCTATTATACCTTACACCTTCTATTATACAAAAACAATTTATTTTTTAGTGGATAAAGTGTAAACTTTTGTCGTTTTTATTGAAATTCGTATCTTCTTGCTATATAATAGGTAGCAAGAAATTCATTTACACGGAGTATATTATGTTTTCTTTCTTGAAGGAACGTTCCTACGATATTGTAAAAATGTTTGTAGATCAGATCGCCCTATCCCTTTTCGGCATTTCCTTGGCAATCGCCTCGCCCGGTCTTACGCTTCGGGTGGTAACCGGTATTTTTTCGGTGGTCTTCTATCTTTTCCTCATCTGCCACTTGGTTTGGACGATAGGCTACAAGGACAAAGGGCGTGTCGCACGCGGCGAAGCACCCGCCTCACGCTTTACCGGTCTTTATTTGGGGCTTGCGGCAAGCTCGCTCAATTTCTTGATTGCCATTTTCATCACGCTGGGCACCTTCCTCTCGCACGTTCCCTTCTTCAGCAACGTGGGCGGCGCTTCGATCACCGCAGGGCTTTTGCTTGAAGGTATGTATATGGGACTTTTGGCCATTCGCGTAAACGATATTCCCTTAAACTCCATGTGGTTTATGTGGTTTATCATCACGATCCCCATGATCCTTACCTCAACGCTTGCTTATATCGCAGGCACGCATGAGCTTTGCTTCTTTAAGCCCAAAAGCAAATAACGGTATAAAACCCCCCCCAGCCATAGCTGCTGAGTTTTTTTATACCGTTTTACGAACCAAGTATGGAACGGAACGGAATCAGTGCCTGTTCAAGCTCCTTGATCAAGGGAATGAGCTCGGCTCTTGTCACGCCGCGGTTGACCGTAACGCTTTCCCCATTTATCGTATAAGCTCTGGATGCCTTGTCAAAGGTCTCCTGCAGCTCGATAATAGCCGCGCCGGCATATTCGCCGTATTTTCCGTTCAACAAATCAAACGATTGCGTCAAAAGCGTTTGCATTTTGGCATTTGCCTTGCTGTCCGTAGTGGCAACGATGTTGGCGATCGTGCGTCCTGAAGCCACCGTATAGGAATAATCCGAGGAAACCACAAAGGTGGTATTTCCCGTAGATTTCCAAGTACCCGTATCAAACGAGCCCGTGGAATTACCGCCCTCGTAGCCTACGATGGTTGCTGTTCCCACGTATTTGTCACCGATCATATACCACGATCCGTAGGTACCGTCCGCGTTTCTGTCGCAGGTAAACACGGCAGCGTAAACGACGGGACTTCCCCTTTGCAGCTCGTCGGTAGTCATATAGAGCGTCATTTCACAGCCGTAGCCATAGCTGGATTTTCCATATGCCGTAGCAACGTAATCGTCACCCGTTTGGGTATTACCGTCGATGTTTTCACGCTTGATCAGAAGCGTGACGTTGGTCACCACACCGTCGATGGTCAAGGAAAGCTTGCCTTGGAAGAGCTCGTTGATGGTTTCGGTATCGTCATTATAAGCGCCGACAACGTTACCAATGAAGTTTGCCTTCCAATCCGCCGAGCCGTCATACTTATCGTCGATCTTGTCGGCCAGCGTTTCATACGAGCCGCCCGGCGTCGTATCGTTCAAAATCTCGCTAAAGCGCGTAAGCACCGCGTCAAGCGCCACGTCACCAACCGAGTCAATATTGACGCCGAACTTATAATTCACCAAGGTTTTCAGATCTTGGTTGCAAAGCGAGGTACTGGACACCGTGTAGGTCGCATAAAAGACCACCTTTTCACCGGGAGAAACGATGTCACCCACAAAGCTGCCGCCGTTTTCATCGGTTACCGTAACCGACATATTCTTGCCAAGATATTGGTTCCCCGGATACTCTGCAAGCGAGGAAACGTAAGTAATTCCCGAATACGCGTAAACATACGGCGTATTATTCCAAACCGTGATCTTATACCGGACGTTTCCGTATCGCGTAGACCATCCGCTTCGATAGGACTGAATATTGACCGTGCTGGAAACGTTGGTTGTTTGCTCTATATAGTCTCTCTCCGTGGTGCTTGCGTACGAGTGAGAGGCCACCGAAACATCTATGATATAAAGACCTTCGGGCGGCGATGCATTTGCCGTTCCGGTGATCGTCAAGCGGTCGGTAAGGCTTGCATAGCCGACACAAGTAAAAAGAAACATAAAGGAGAACGCCACGCCAATCCAAATCTTTACCCAAGTTTTCATCGCTTGCATTCTCCTTTCATAATTCTTTAAATTTCTTCTTCCGCCTCCGAATCCACAGGTCCTTCAGCATTTACACCGTATATTTCATCAAAATTTTCGACCTTGACCTCATAGACGTAAAGCACCTTGGTGTGCGTCGGAATGAGGAACTGCGTGCAAGTCTTGTCCTCATTTTCACTCATAAGGATCGGGGATTGAATGGTATCGCGGATGCTGAGCATCTCGTTAAACGATCCGAGCAGAAGCGTTTGATAGCCCTCTGCGTTAAATTCATTGGTAATCACTTGGATAAAGGCACGATAATTCGAAAGAATTCGCTTGATCTTCGCCTCATATCGGATGTCCTCATTTCTGGTGACAGATGCATAAATAATCAGTATCAGCAAGAGGATTACAAAGAGTGCAGATGCGGCATAACCGATCATCTTGAACATGTTCTGATTCCAAGCACCAACGTAAGCCAATATCTGTTTTGTTCCCTCGGGGACGGCGGATACGGTCTGAAGCGTAATGGTGTTGGTATCGCTCACAAGCGGGATCTGCAGAGAGATCGAATAGGTATTGTTGCTATCCTCTTCAAAGCTATCAC
>JAZTWS010000172.1:0-2235 GCA_045636005.1 Eubacteriales bacterium
TATCCTATTCTGACGTTATTTTTGTGTAATATAAAGCGTAATTTCTTTGGTATCGGTCTGCTCGACGCGAAGAACGTAGCCGTGCGGCAGATATTCGTGCGTGGCAGGGAGCGTCTTTACCTTGCAATCGTACCCGGCCAAATAGGCTCTTGCGTCCTCTTCACTCATATACGCAAGATCAGGCAGGGGATCTGGCAGTGTACGGCGCGCAACGGTGAGGCGAATTTCCAGCGGTTTTCCTTTTCGCCGTGCCAAACGATCCTGCGTGGGTGATTGCGCAATTACCTTTCCGCTTTGCGAGGGGTAGGAGATGTAGGCGACCGATATTTTGTAAAGCTCTTCGTCAAGGCCGAAGGCAGAGGGCGAAAGATAGGTTTCGCCTACGAGGTTCGGTACGCGGACAAAGGTGTGGTTTCTTCGTTGATCCGTGAGCATTGCCGAAAGAATGCTGAGACTTACGATCACGCAAGAAAGAAGCGCGCAGAGTACGCCGGCAAAGCAGGTGCGCTTATGCAGTTTTTTCCAAAATGTTTTCAGGTTTTTCGGCTCGTCCTCGTCCTTTTTTTGCTTGGGCGTGTGAAGATTTTCGAGGGCCTCCATAAGCTCCCGGGCCGATTGCGGACGCTTTTCGGCCGTTTTTGCCATGGTACCGAGGATCACCTCGTTAAGCTCGGGACAAACGCTGTCGCACACCATAGAGGGCGGAATGGGCTCCGAGGAGACCTGCATGGCGGCAATTCGGCGGGGGTCGTCATCCACGAAGGGAAGTACGCCCGTTGCCATTTCGTAGAGCGTGACGCCGAAGGAATAAAGGTCGCTCGTGGGATCGAGCGGACGCCCCTCGGCCTGCTCGGGACTGACGTACTGCACGGTTCCCACCGTGACCGAGCTTACCTCCTCGGTTTGCTGCGCGAGGATTTTCGCAATGCCGAAATCCATGAGCTTGATTGCGCCGCTTCCGACGAGAACGATATTTTGGGGCTTTATGTCACTGTGGACTATGCCCTTGTCGTGTACCTCACCGAGCGCGGAGAGGATGGGGCGTGAAAGAAAGAGGATCTCCTCCTCGGAGAGCGCGCCCTTGGTGAGAATATGTTTCTTGAGGGTGATGCCCTCGATGTATTCCATGACGAAAAATTTATTGTCGCCTTCGAGTGAAACGTCCAAGATCTTTACGATGTTGGGATGGTCAAATAAGGAAAGGACGTCGACCTCCTTCAAGAAGCGCTTTACCGCCTCGCCGTCGGAAAGACGGTCGGGCGAGAGCATCTTGAGGGCAACGGTTTTTCCCGTTTCGCGATCGTATGCACCGAAGACTACCGAGCATTCTCCGACTCCAATGATGCTGACGAGGGTGTAGCGGTCGGAAAAGACACGGCCGAGAAAGTTATCGTACCGTATCATGCCGTCACCAAAGCTCAAGGAGAACGGCGGTGATGTTATCGGTACTGCCGTGTTCCTTGGCACTTTCGATCATAAGCTCGATCTTTTCCTCGGGTGACAGGTCGCGGCGGTTGGCGATCGCCATACATTCCTCCTCGGGAAGCGCACCCGAAAGGCCGTCCGAGCAAAGCAGGATCGAGGTTTCCTTCACTTCCTCTTCGGAGAGCGAAAAGAGGTCAATATCGGGAGAAATCTCCTTTTCGATGCCAACCGCGCGCGTGATGAGGTTGCGAACGGGGCTCTTTTTTGCCTCCTCGGGTGTAAGCTCGCCTGTGTCGATCATGTACTGAATATAGGAGTGGTCCTTGGATACCTGCAGGATATCCTTGGTGTCCACGGTATAAAGACGGCTGTCACCGAGGTTGACCCACGCCACTTCGCGCGCGTCGATGACGACGGCCGCCACGAGCGTGGTGCCCATGCCCTCGCTTTCGGGATGCTTCTCCTGATAGTCGCGAAGCGCCGTGTTGGCGCGTGATGCGGCGTTGAAAAGAACGGTCTCGGCGTCCTTTAAGGAGAGCGCGAGGCGGTTTTCCTTCATGTGCGCTTTCGAGAGCGAGAGGACGGTCTCCGCAAAGCAATCGAGTGCCATGCGCGAGGCGATCTCGCCCGAGCTGGCGCCTCCCATGCCGTCGCATACGGCAAAGAGGTGCGCGTTCTCTCCAATCTCGTAGATGCCGAAGCAATCCTCGTTATTTTCTCTTACGGTTCCTATATCGGTTTTTCCAAAAAAGTTCATAGTGTTCCTTCCGTGTTGTGTTCCTCAGCGCGTCGAAGCTGACCGCAGGACGC
>JAZTWS010000173.1:0-14891 GCA_045636005.1 Eubacteriales bacterium
GTACGAGAAGGACGCTACGCTTGGCGGAAAGCTTATAGAGTTTGAGGTGCAGCAGAAGGCACTGGAAAACGAGATGGTAAAATCCGAGCGCGAGATGGAGCTTATCGATATGATCCAGAAGCGCATCGATACGCTTTACAAGGAGATCACCGAAAACGAGGTCTTCGTAGAGCTGAACGAGGCACAGGCCGTGGTAAACGAGCTGATGAACTCGGTCAATAACACGATCATGTTTAACATCACGGGTGAGCTGCCGAGCAGCTGCACGCACGATTGCTCTACCTGCGGAGGCTGCCACTGATCGCTCTTAAAATCCATTTCATGTGAGGTATAGCCATGACACCGATGATGGCGCAATATTTTGAGGTTAAGGAACAGTATAAGGATTATCTTCTGTTTTATCGCGTAGGCGACTTTTACGAGATGTTTTACGACGATGCGATCGTGGCATCGCGCGCACTTGAGCTTACGCTGACGGGCAGGGATGCGGGCGAGGCTGAGCGCGCGCCTATGTGCGGCGTTCCTTTTCACGCGGCTGACGTTTATATCGGCCGGCTGATCGAGAAGGGATACCGCGTGGCTATCTGCGAGCAGACCGAAAATCCCAAGGAGGCGCAAGGGCTTGTGCGGCGTGAGGTCATTCGCGTCGTAACTCCCGGCACGCTCATTGAGACCGAGCTGCTTCCCGAAACCAAGAACAATTATATCTGCTCGATCTACGTGGGCGAAAGCGGCACGGGCCTTTGCTTTGCCGATATTTCGACGGCGGAGATCTACGCTACCTGCTTTGATAATGCAAGTATGGAGTCGCGCCTCAAAAACGAGCTGGGAACCTATTCGCCCTGCGAAATGCTTTTGAATATAAATGCTGAAAAGCTTCCGTGGTTTCCCGACTACGTTCGTGATCGCATGAAGACGATGTTGCTTGACAATCAGCCGCATCGGTTTGAAGCAGAGGACGCGCGTGCGTCCGTGAAGCAGCAGTTCGGTGAGGAGACCTATGAAACGGTGGCTCACGACTTTTCGTTGGTGGCGGCCGTAGGTGCGCTTCTCGGCTATATCCGCGATATGCAGAAATGCGACATTTCGTATATTAAGAATTTGAATATCTATAGCGACGGACAGTATATGGAGTTGGATATCAATACCCGTCGCAATTTGGAGCTTACCGAAGCCATGCGCTCCAAGGATAAAAAGGGCTCGCTTTTGTGGGTTCTTGACAAAACGCATACGGCACCCGGTGCGCGTATGCTTCGCAAGTGGATCGAGCATCCACTCTTAAACGTAAACGATATCGTAAAGAGGCAGGGGGCCGTTGGAGAGCTTTACGAAAGCTTCATGCTTCGTGAGGAGATCGGCGAGCTTCTTTCCCACGTGCTTGACCTGGAGCGCTTGATCACCAAGGTGGTGTACGGCACATCCAACGCCAAGGATCTGCGCGCCATTGCTTCTACGGTCGCGGTTCTGCCGGAGCTTCGCAATCTTCTTTCCTCCTGCAAGAGTAAAGCTCTTACGGAAATATGCGCGGGGCTTGACGTGCTTCGTGATATTTACGAGCTGATCGATAACGCTATCGAGGAGGAGCCGCCCTATGTTCTTCGCGAGGGAGGACTCATTAAGGACGGTTATAACGAGGATGTAGACCGCCTTCGCTCGATCATGAATAACGGCAAGGAATGGATCGAGAAGATCGCCGAGGAGGAGCGCGAGGCTACGGGTATCCGTAACCTGAAGATCAGCTACAATAAGGTGTTCGGTTACTATATTGAAGTAACCAGATCCTATTACGAATTGGTTCCCGAGCGATACATTCGCAAGCAAACGCTTGCCAACTGCGAGCGTTTTATTACGCAGGAGCTGAAGGATATGGAGGCCACCATTCTTGGTGCCGAGGATAAGGTGCGCACGCTGGAATATGAGATTTTCCAACAGATTCGCGGAAAGATCGCCGAGGCGAGCGACCGCATACGCGCCACGGCAGAGAATATTTCACTTGTGGACGTGTATCTCAGCTTGGCAACGGTGGCGTCCAAAAACAAATATGTGTGTCCCGAGGTGGATATCGGCAACGTAATTACGGTCAAGGATGGGCGGCATCCCGTGGTGGAGCAGTTCGTGAAGGATTCCTATTTCGTGCCGAACGACGTGCTTTTGGATACCGAACGAAATCGCTTGATGTTGATCACGGGCCCGAATATGGCGGGTAAATCTACTTATATGCGCCAGGTGGCACTCATCGTAATCATGGCGCAGATCGGTTCCTTCGTTCCCGCAGAGGATGCAAGGATCGGCGTTGTGGACAAGGTCTTTACCCGTGTGGGTGCGTCGGACGATTTGGCGTCGGGACAGTCCACCTTTATGCTGGAAATGAACGAGGTGGCGTACATCTTAAAGAACGCGACCAAGCGAAGCCTCATCATTTATGACGAGGTTGGCCGCGGCACCTCTACCTTTGACGGAATGAGCATTGCGCGCGCCATTGTGGAGTATACTGCAGGCAAGAAGATCGGAGCCAAAACGCTTTTTGCCACGCATTACCACGAGCTTACCTCACTTGAAAATGAATTTGAGGGAATCGTCAACTATAACATTGCCGCTAAAAAGCGCGGCGATAGCATCACTTTTTTGCGCAAGATCGTTCGCGGATCGACTGACGACAGCTACGGCATTGAGGTGGCAAAGCTTGCTGGCATTCCGAACGAGGTAATTAAACGTGCAAGGGAGATTCTTTCGGTCGTGGAGCGAAGTGCGAGAGATCTCGTTCTCACCGACCGCGAGGTCTTGCCCGACGAAAACGAAAATCAGATCTCCATGGAGGATTGTGTGGAGGAGCAGATCATCGGTGAGCTTCGCGCAACCGATATCAATACCATGTCTCCGCTTGAGGCACTTACCTTTTTATTTGATTTAAAGAAGCGTCTCGGATAAAGCTTAAGAAAGGGAGGAAGTCCTATGGGAAGGATAAACGTATTATCTTTTGCCGTTGCCAATTTGATTGCGGCGGGCGAGGTCGTTGACCGCCCGGCATCGGCCGTCAAGGAGTTGGTGGAAAACGCCATTGACTCGGGTGCCAATCGCATTACGGTAGAGATTCAAAACGGCGGCGTGTCCTTTATCCGCGTTTGCGACAACGGTTGCGGCATGGAGCCTGAGGAGCTTCCTATCGCGATCCGTCGCCACGCGACGAGTAAAATAAAGACGGCCGAGGATCTCGAAAGCGTAGAGACGCTCGGCTTTCGCGGCGAGGCGCTTGCCGCTATTGCATCGGTGTCCAATATGCGCATCCTCTCCAAAACGGCAGAGGCGCAGTATGGGGCTATGCTGGAGGTAAGTGCGGGTAATATGATCTCGCTGACCGAGAGGGCCTGTGCTACGGGTACTACGGTGATCGTAGAGGATCTGTTTGCCAACGTCCCCGCGCGCCGCAAGTTCCTCAAGCGCGATGTCACCGAGGCGGCGGCCGTTAACGTGATCGTTGAAAAGGTGGCACTTTCCAAGCCGCGCATTGCCTTTAAAATGATTCAGGACGGCGCGGTCAAGTTCGAAACGGCAGGTGACGGCGATCTCAAAAATACCATTTACGCGATTTTTGGCCGTGAATTTGCCATGAGAATGATCGCGGTCAATGCCGAGATCGACGGCGTAAGAGTGAGCGGCTTTATTGGCCGTTCGGACAATTTCAAGGCCAACCGTAACTATCAGAACTTCTTTATCAACGGGCGTTACGTCAAGAGCAAGACTGCCTCGGCGGCCATTGAGCAGGCGTATAGCTCGTATATCCCCAGCGAGAAATATCCGTGCTGCGTGCTGAATATCGAGGTCAGTCCGCGCGCGGTTGACGTAAACGTGCATCCCGCCAAGCTTGAGGTCAAGTTTTCCAACGAAAAGCCCGTGTTTGACGCGGTATATTATACGGTGCGTGCGGCGCTCGAGGAAGATATCACAAGACCGGATTTTCAGTTTGAAGCGCAAAAGGGAAGTCGAAGCGAACCCAAAAAGCAAAATGTGCGGAATGCCTTTGTTCCCGTCGAGGATCTGAAAAAAAGTTATCCGAATTTGAAAATATCCTTTGACGGAGCCTTCGGCAAGGCCGAGGTGGTGACACCCAAAGCCGCAGAACCCCAAAAAGAAGAGCCGCCTCGACAGGTACCGATCAAACAAGAAATGATTCTTCCGAAACCGAGCGAAGTGAGTGTGGCATCTACGCCCAAAACCGTCTCTGTGGAGGAACCGCCCCTACATAGCGCACCGCGTATGCAGGAATCGGGAACGCCGGATGTCATGCCCCCTGTTATAAACGAAAGTGCCGCAAGTGTTTCGGTTGAGACGGAAACAAAACCCGTTTCACAAGAAACCAAGAAAATAAGCGATTATCGCATTATCGGCGAGGTCTTTCATTCCTACGTTTTTGTAGAGCGCGAGGATAAGGTGATCGTCATTGATAAGCACGCGGCACACGAGCGGATCTTATTTGAGGAGCTTCGTGGGCAAATGACGGAAAATCAGGCGCTTTCCCAGCTTCTTATGTTTCCCATCGAGGTCATGTTGACCACCGATGAGATCACGGCTCTTGAGAATTACCGTGAGGAGATCGAAAAGGTGGGATTCAGTTTTGAGCTGAAAAAGCATTCAGCCGAAATTACAGCCGTGCCGAGTAGCGTGAGCCATGAGGCAGTGTGCGATATGTTCGTGGCCTTTGCCGACCGTCTTCTCGGCGAAACGGGTAACATTGAGGTTTCGCGCAAGCTGATCTTTGAGCGTGCGCTCTATCAGGCCTCCTGCAAGGCGGCCATCAAGGCGGGCAGAGAATATCCCGCGGAGCATATCAAGTGGTTGGTTGACAAAATGATGCAGTTGCCCGACATTACCTTCTGTCCCCACGGCAGACCCGTGGCGGTGGAGATGTCGAAAAACTCGTTGGATAAACAATTTGAAAGGAAATGATCTCTTGGGGATCTTTGCAATTTTCCATGGATAAGAAAAATACGTTTGAGCTTTTAAAAAAGGACGGACGCGCAAGACGCGGCGTTCTTCATACCGTTCACGGAGACATTCCCACGCCCGTCTTTATGAATGTGGGAACCTGCGCGGCCATCAAGGGCGGCGTTTCGACGGCCGAGCTTGAGGAGATGAACTGCAAGGTCGAGCTTTCGAATACCTATCATCTTCATGTGCGTCCCGGCGACAAGCTGATCTACGAGCTTGGCGGTCTTCATAAATTTATGAATTGGGAAAAGCCGATCTTGACCGATAGTGGCGGATTTCAGGTTTTTTCGCTTTCGGTGCTTCGTAAGATCTCCGAGGAGGGCGTTACCTTCGCTTCGCATATCGACGGCAAGCGGATTTTTATGGGACCCGAGGAGAGTATGCAGATCCAGTCGCATCTTGCTTCCACTATCGCCATGGCCTTTGATGAGTGTATTGAAAATCCCGCGCCCTACGACTATGTAAAGCAGTCCTGCGAGCGAACGACGCGGTGGCTCGTGCGTTGCAAGGCCGAGATGGAACGTCTCAATTCCTTGCCCGAGACCATCAACCGCGATCAGATGCTTTTCGGCATCAATCAGGGCGGCGTGTTTGAAGATCTTCGTATCGAGCATATGAAGCAGATTTCGGAGCTTGACCTTAACGGTTACGCGATCGGCGGTCTTTCGGTGGGCGAGTCTACCGAGGATATGTACCGTATCATTGACGCCGTGGAGCCTTATATGCCAAAAGAGAAGCCGCGCTATCTGATGGGGGTGGGAACGCCCTGTAATATCTTGGAGGGCGTGCATTACGGCATTGATTTCTTCGACTGCGTGATGCCAAGCCGCAACGCGCGTCACGGCAATCTTTTCACATGGAACGGAAAGATGAATATCATGAACGAGAAGTACGCGAAGGACGCGAGGGCTATTGATCCGAACTGTAAGTGTCCCGCGTGCCGCCGCTACAGCCGTGCCTATATCCGTCATCTTCTCAAGGCCAAGGAGTCGCTCGGTATGCGACTTGCCGTTACGCACAATATCTATTTTTACAACGACCTGACGCAGAAGATCCGCGATGCGCTGGACGGCGATTATTTTGAGAGCTTTTATCAGAAATACCGTCAGATTCTTGGTGAAAGAGTAGACGACTGAATGAGAGCCGATTTCACGGAATATACTATAAAAAATATGGAATAGGGGGAAAGGGTATGCTGAATAAGATCGTGGCAGGGGAGGTCTTGGCAAGAGCTATGGCAAGCGGTGCCGATTTTGCTGAGCTTTTTTGCGAGCTGACGCGTACGCAAGCACTGTCTTTGGTGGACGGCAAGCTGGAAAAGATCACGGATAACGTCATTAGCGGCCTTGGCGTTCGCGCCTTTAAGGGAACCGAAACGGTATACGCTTCCACCTGCGATCTGTCGCGCGAGGGGCTTCTCGCCTGCGCCGCGCGCGTGGCCGACGTAATTTCGGATAGCAAGGTGAGCGTTCATCTTTCCTTGTCCGAACGCATTTTTCCCAACATTCACGCCGTGGCGATCGAGCCCGTGGGCGCAGACATGAAGCGCAAGGTTGAGCTTTTGAAAACGGGGTGCATTGCCGCCAAGAATTACGATGCGCACATTTCACAGGTGCAGGGAACGCTGGCGTTGGTTGACCGTACGATCTGGATCGCCAACAGCGAGGAGCTTTTCACGTCGGATCGCCATATCCGTACGCGTATGGCCATTTCCTCGGTGGCGTCGGATAAGGGAGAAAATCAGTCGGGCTCCTGCTCACCCGGACGCGGTATGGGACTTGAAATGTTTGAAGAATTTCGTCCCGAGGATATCGGTACCGAGGCGTCGCGTCACGCCATGGTAAATTTGAGAGCGGCGTACTGTCCTGCAGGCCGTATGCCCGTTGCCATTGAAAATGGCTTCGGTGGCGTGATTTTCCACGAAGCGTGCGGTCACTCCTTGGAGGCAACCTCGGTGGGTACGGGAACCTCGCAGATGTGCGGCAAGCTCGGTCAGAAGATTGCCAACGAAAAGGTGACGGCAATCGACGACGGAACGATCGCAGGCGCGTGGGGTTCGGTCAATATTGACGACGAGGGAAATCCCACACAGAGAAACGTCCTCATTGAGAATGGAATTTTGAAAAAATATATGGTAGACCGTCTCGGTTCGCGCCGCATGGGTATGGAAATGACGGGAAATAGCAGACGGCAGGACTATCACTATGAGCCGACCTCCCGCATGACCAATACCTTTATTGATAACGGCCCCGATAAAAACGAGGATATCATTCGTTCGATCGAATACGGACTTTACGCCAAAAAGATGGGCGGCGGCTCGGTAAATCCCTTGACGGGTGACTTCAACTTTGCCGTAAGCGAGGGCTATATCGTTCGAAACGGTGAAATTTGTGAGGCGGTGCGCGGTGCGTCGCTGATCGGAAACGGCTCGCAGATCCTTATGGATATTGATATGGTCGGTCAAAATCTTGCGACGGGACAGGGAATGTGTGGCTCGTCCAGCGGCTCGGTTCCCACCGACGTAGGTCAGCCTTTGATTCGGGTATCCGAAATTACCGTTGGCGGTAGATGAGGAGGAGTTATGGATTTTTCGGAAATCAAACGCATTCTTGCCGAAGCCGCGGCCAAGGCAGACATTGCCCATTATGATGTTTATTATGTAAAGAGTAATAGTGTCTCTGCAGAGACATTTAAAGAAGAGATTAGCTCTTTTAGCAGCGAAAATTCGATCGGTCTTTGCTTTCGGTGCTTGATCGACGGCCGCTTTGGTTACGCCGCCTGTGAGAAGATCACCGAGGAGGAGCTTTACGCCCTCGTTTCGCGTGCTGCCGAAAATGCGGCTTATATCGAAAGTGACGACGAGGCAGTTCTGTTTGAAGGCTCGCCCTCGTACCGCGAGGTCGAAAACGAACGTTTGCCGATGCCCACATCCGCCGCGCTTCGTGAGCTGGCGCTCAAATTACAGAAGCAGACTTATGCGGAAAGTGAATACGTGGTAGACGGCACCGAAAGCTCGGTGGGCGTCTCGGAGATATCCATTGATATTTGCAATTCGTACGGTCTTTCTCTGCATAAGGAGGCGTCGGTCTATTCCGCCGTGGCGGCGGCCGTGGTCAGTAAGGACGGCGAATCGGAGGATGATTACGAATACCGCCTCGGCAAGAGCTTTGAGGATACGCGTGCGATCTCGCAAAAGGCGGTAAGCGGCGCCCTTGCAAAGCTTGGTGCCGAGGAACTGAAAAGCGGGACTTATCCCGTAATCCTCAGCGGAAAGCAAATGTCCGTTTTGCTCGACACCTTTGGAGGCGTATTCTCCGCGAAAAACGTGAAGCTTGGTCTCTCTTTGCTTGCGGGCAAGGAGGGGGAGAAAATTGCCTCGGAAAAAATCACGCTTGTTGACGATCCCTATTCGGAGCATTTGCTTGCAAAATCTCCGTTTGATGCAGAAGGTGTATCTACCGAGACAAAAAACGTCATAAAAGACGGAGTTTTGCAGACCTTGTTGTATGATCTTTCCACCGCCGCTGCCATGGGTAAAAAGACCACGGCAAACGCTTCCAAGGCGGGATATGCCTCGGCTATCGTGATCTCGCCCTACTATTTCGGTATTGAGGCGGGGGATACCTCGTTGGAGTCGCTTTTTGCAGAAGCCGAGGGCGGCGTTTATATTACGCAGCTTAAAGGACTTCATGCAGGAGCCAACGCCGTAACGGGTGATTTTTCGATCGAAAGCGCGGGCTTTTTGATCGAGAACGGCAAAAAGGGAAGACCGGTCAAATCCTTTACGATCGCGGGTAATTTTTACGATCTTTTGAAGGAGATCGAAAAGATCTCGGATACGGTCACAGTCGGTGTTCCCGGTGTCTTCCGCGCGGTTGGTGCACCCGACGTTCTTCTAAAAAATATAAGTATTGCAGGAAAATAATACTTGAAAAAGTAAGCGGAATGTGATATACTGTTGACGTGCTTAAGAAAGGAGAGGAAATATGAGGATCTCATGGAAAAACTTTTTCCTTTCTTTTGGCGCGGCGTTCGTTCTGTTTTCCTTGCTGATGGCCTTCGTTTGTGCCGATCTTTTTGGCGGCTTCGTGCCGTCGCCCGATGTTGAGTCTCCGCAAGAGCTTACGGGCGAGGCGCGCGGGGATTACGAAAGCTATATCTTTTATTGCTATGATAAAACGGGAGAGGTACTGGAATTTGCGGCACTTGTTCGTGTGGACGCGAAGAAGGAGCGCATCCTTACTACGCATCTTGAGGGCGATGATCTTTTGGAGCGGCAAGGCTCGCTCTTTTACATACGCTCGCTTTGTGAGGATCGTGGAAGGGGAGAACTTGCGCCGATTTTTGAAGCACTCACGGGCTATGAGGTGGAGAGCGGACGCATTTTGAATGCGCGCGACTATTTGCCAAGCTCGGTAAAGGACGGTACGGTGCGCTATTTGGATTTTGTCGAGGCCTTACCTATGACGTGGGATGGCGCGGGGGAGCACTTTTCGGTTTCGGAGTGCGCGCTTGCGGCACAGGAGAACGGTGACGTGAGGATCCTTGACGTAAAGGCGTCGCTGGAAGCTTTTCGGACTTTGAAATAAAATAAACATTACATAAACAGGAGAAAATCATGAAAAACACGGAAAAAACAATGGAAAAAATCGTGGCTCTTTGTAAGGGCCGCGGCTTCATCTTCCCCGGCTCCGAGATCTACGGCGGCCTTGCAAATACGTGGGACTACGGCCCTCTTGGCGTGGAGCTGAAGAACAACGTAAAGCGCGCATGGTGGAAGAAATTTGTGCAGGAGAATCGCTACAACGTCGGCCTTGATGCTGCCATTCTGATGAACCCGCAGACCTGGGTGGCCAGCGGACATCTGGCAGGCTTCTCGGATCCTCTCATGGATTGCCGCGAGTGCCACGAGCGCTTCCGCGCAGACAAGCTCATTGAGGACTTTTGTGCAGAAAAGGGCATTGAGCTTCCCAAGCCCATCGACGCTTTTTCGCAGGATGAGATGAAGGCTTTCGTTGAAGAGAATAACATTCCTTGTCCCACCTGCGGCAAGCACAACTTTACCGACATCCGTCAGTTCAACCTGATGTTCAAGACCTTCCAGGGCGTTACCGAGGACGCAAAGAACACGGTTTACCTTCGTCCCGAGACGGCACAGGGTATTTTCACGAACTTTGTAAATGCACAGCGTACCACGCGTAAGAAGCTGCCCTTCGGTATTGCGCAGATCGGTAAGTCTTTCCGTAACGAGATCACGCCCGGTAACTTCATCTTCCGCGTGCGCGAGTTTGAGCAGATGGAGCTTGAGTTCTTCTGCAAGCCCGGCACCGATCTTGAGTGGTTCAACTATTGGAGATCCTTCTGCCGTGATTGGCTCCTTGCCATCGGTCTTAAGGAGGAAAATATCCGTCTTCGTGACCATGATCCCGAGGAGCTTTGCTTCTACTCCAAGGCAACAACAGACTTCGAGTTTCTCTTCCCGTTCGGTTGGGGAGAGCTTTGGGGCGTTGCAGACCGTACCGACTACGACCTCACACAGCATCAGAACGTTTCGGGTAAAGATCTTACCTACTTCGATCAGGAAGCAAACGAGCATTACATTCCTTACGTTGTTGAGCCCTCGCTGGGTGTTGAAAGAACCGTCCTTTCTGTTCTTTGCGACGCTTATGACGAGGAGATCGTTGATGCAGAAAAGAACGACGTCAGAACCGTTCTTCGTCTTCATCCCTTCCTTGCTCCCTTTAAGGCGGCAGTGCTTCCCCTTTCCAAGAAGCTTTCCGAGAAGGCTACCGAGATTTACGAGGAGCTGTCAAAGTACTTCAGCGTTGACTTCGACGATGCAGGCTCAATCGGCAAGAGATATCGCCGTGAGGACGAGATCGGAACTCCTTTGTGCATAACCGTTGACTTCGGCACCGGTGGCGGTGATACCAAGGTGGGTGACAACTGTGTTACCGTCCGTGACCGTGACACAATGGAGCAGGTTCGAATTCCTGTATCCGAGCTTCGTGCTTACATTGAAAAGAAGATCGAGTTTTAATTAAATATTAAAGGCAACCATGTTTAAGCGGTTGCCTTTTTTGTTTTCATAAAACGACAATTTGTTGACATATTTTACTTATAATGATATAATTTTTAATCGGGCAGCTTATAATAAACGTCTGTCTTATCATAGGTTATAACTATTTTGTCAATAACTCCTCGCAGTACGTTCTGCTTTTGCTGCAGGGTCATATATTTCCAGGCGTCAGCGACCGTGTTGAGCTTGTTTATAGCCTCGGCTCGCTCCTTATTTTTTTCGACGTCCCTTTCGGCATCGTTGATCCTGTCCTGTATTAAACGGATTTCTTCCTTCAGCTCGTTTATCGTGACGATAAGCGTATCATCAGCTGTATCTGAATAGAGGTTATATAGATTCTTCAGCTTTCTTTTCAGCCTGTCGCTTTGTTTACTTAAAAGTACGCTAAGAGAATCTTCTTTTGCGCTTTTTTCATCATCGATGTTTTGCTCCGACAGCTTAAAAAGATCGCTTAAAACAGCTTGTTCAAGATCGTCTGCCCACACCTTTACGTTATTGCATTTATTCCCGGAGGAAAGATGAGGCTTTCCCTTGTCCTGAGAATAACAATATATTTTATAGCCGCTTTTACCCCATTTCTGATAGCGCATCTTTGAGCCACACACACCGCAGTATATCATTCCGCTCAGAAGACTTTTGCTTCCGTATGAGGCTCTTGAGCGCTCGCTCATCATTTTTTGCGCCTTGTTAAATATCTCTTCCGAAACTATTGGCTCGTGCTTGCCCTTATACTCTTCCCCGTTATATACGATGTATCCGCAGTTGGTCCTTCTTTTGAGTATCTGTTCAGCCATTCTCTCATATTTCAAACCCACGTATTTGGCAATAGACATCATAGACCAGCCGTCAAGATAAAGCTTATACATAAGCCTCACCTTTTCAGCGTCCTCATTAGGAACAAGCACTCCTCTTTCGCTGTCATAATCGTACCCGAATGGGATCTTTCCTCCGCCTCTCCAAAGACCGCATTTGATTCTTTCCTTCATACCCATTCTCGTTCGTTCGCGTATTGTTTCCCTCTCAAGCTGTGCAAAAGCAGACATAATACCAAGCATCGCTCTGCCTATGGGTGTTGAGGTGTCCATATTTTCATTTAACGAAACAAAGCAAACACCGTGAGGTATCAGCACGTCTTCGATCAGATACAGAGTATCCTTCTGACTTCTTGATAAGCGGTCGAGCTTATAGACAATAACGTGACTTACTCTGCCGTCTTCTATGTCGTTTATAAGAGAAGTAAGCCTCGGACGTTCTATATTGCTGCCGCTGAAGCCACCGTCAATATAGCTTTCGTAGTGCTTAATACCCTTACTTACACAGTATCCCCTGAGCATCTGCTCCTGAGCATCTATCGAATATCCTTCCTCCCTTTGCGCATCGGTAGATACTCTTATATAAAGTGCTGCAATTTTATCCTCGCTTCTGATCTCGCTCTTCATTATCTTCTGCCTTATTATAAATTCGAGCTCTTACGTCCTTCATTGCGGCTTTCATCTCGTCGCTTACGTATTTTTTCTGATAAAGCTCTTCTCTTGAAATTTCGGCTCCGTTCAAATATCTTACGATCTCCAAATATATCCCCCCTATACTGTCATTATTAACAGTCGAGGCATAAGTTAACCAAACGAAAGGAAATAATCGTTGATAAATGCTCTTAAGGGAAGACCGCTTTCGTTCTTCTGCTTCGCTTTTGTGATTTTTCTTTGTTTTTCATATCGTTTCAGCTTAAAACAAAATCTGATAATAGGAACGTGCCTGATTATTGCAACGGGTGTTCTTACCGTATTGGCATTGGCTCTAAATAGTAAACGCTTTCGCGCTCTATTATTGCTGGTACCCATAACACTCGGAAGCACACTGGGCATATTTTGGGGCTACAGTTACTCTCAAAACGTGTTAAGCAGAGCAGATGATCTTTACGAAAAGAACGTATGTGTTAGCGCAAGAATTGAAAAGGTGATTTACGAAAACGAGTTTTCATCAGCATACAAGGTAAGAGTTACCAACATTGACGGTGAAAGGTCGAATATTACCGCAATGCTCAAATTTCCTTTCGGTTTTCAGGCTGACGAATACGACGTTCTGACCTTCGACGCCGTGTTTTATGCTCCGTCCTCCGATGTTGAGATCGGTTTTAATGAAAAGGAGTATTGCGTATCTAACGGAATGACCGCAGTGTGCACCGGAAACGAAAACGTAAGGAAGATATCGCACACCTCGTCTTTTCTTGCTTCTATATCCGACCTTTCGCGCACGATGTCTGCACGATTTCGGGTCGCACTCGGGGAATATAACGGCGGGTTTGTATCGGCCCTTATCTTGGGCAGACGCGACAATCTTCCTGACAAGTTGAGCGCTTCTTTTAAGTATCTCGGCATTTCTCACATTCTTTCAGTCAGCGGTCTTCATCTTTCTATAATCGTCGGCGCGTTATATCTTCTCTTTTCTAAAACGTCGATTCCCTTGTGGGTACGTTTTGTTATATCAACGGCATTTACGCTGTTTTTTGTGTTTCTTACAGGTGCAGGAGTAGCGGTTGTACGAGCCGCAATAATGCTTACCTTTACGTCGGGAGCATATCTGTTTGGGCGTAAGTACGATCCTTTGACAGCGCTCTCGTTTTCTGCACTTTTAATAGTCCTTATAAATCCTCTTGCCGTATTTTCTCCATCTTTTATTTTATCGTTTTCGGCTACTCTCGGAATTATACTGCTTGGGATCCCGTCTTGCTCACAAATATCAAAGGCAGTTCACGACAAGAGCTCGCTTATACGATCGCTCGGCGGTTTAGGTATGTCAGCTGTCATAACAATTTCAGCGACGTTATTCACTCTTCCTGCGGTATATTACTATTTCGGCACATTATCACCGATATCGGTTCTTGCTAATCTCCTGTTTATCCCCTTATGTACAGTACTTATGTTTACTGCAATAATTCTTGCCCTCACCTACGGTACGTTTATTGCTCCGTTAGCCGCTATCATAACGTCGGCTCTATCGAACTTAATAGACAGACTGTCATATACGATATCTCAAGCTTCTTCTGACCTTCTTTCACTTAAGTACGATTTCGTTATATATTTGCTCATTATTCTGTTTGTGACTTTTATTATACTTTCCTGCCTTAATATCAAGGGTGTGCTCTGCGTACTTATAATGAGTGCCGTCTTTATTAGCGGATATTCCTTCGGAGTTTTCATATATAATCATTCAAACACCGTACAAACCGAGATTATATGTATCAACCGCTCTGATAACGATTACGTATTATTACATAAAAACGGTTCTACACTACTGTGCGATATGTCAAACGGAAGCACGTCTGTGTTATACGATATCTCCGATCTGGGCATAAACTATTTTCACGATGAATGCCCCGACGTTATTCTTCTTACACATCTTCACAGAAAGCATATTACGATGCTCGTGAAGTTTACCGATAATTACCGTCCTAAAAAGATAATTATTCCGTCCGCTAAAAACGATGAGGAGCAAAAATACGTCGATTCTATCATACAGTTAGCAAATGAAAAGAATATAGCAGTACAGCTATATTCACCGACTACAGACGAAACGATCGACTTTAACGGGTGCAAGATAACTATATTCAAGCAGGCTATGATCGACAGATCCACTCAACCGATCAATTTAATAACCTTTAATGATCGAGCGACCCTAATATACTGCTCAAGCGCGATAAACGAAACCGAGCTGATAGAATACCTGCCAACGCTATCTCTTGGCGAATGTTATTTGTGGTTTGGCACACACGGTCCGATAGAAAAGAAAGCTCTTGTTCTCAAATCTACACCATACGACGCTTTGG
>JAZTWS010000174.1:0-1524 GCA_045636005.1 Eubacteriales bacterium
CCATATTTTACACCTCCCTATGGACTTTCGATCGTGCGCATAGAAGATAAAAATTTACGCACGATAAGGAGACGGAGTTTCCCCCGTTTCTGTAGAATTCTATCACATTTGCCGTTGTTTGTCAAGGGCTTTTTCAAAAAAAGCCGAAAATCTTGACAATACGGGACGGATATAGTATAATTTACAGGATAACGGCGGGGGAGAATATTTATATGGTAGAAAACGTGTTGACATTAGAGGACGGAGCCACCGAGATTCCGCGCGGAGAACCGGACAATATCGTAATATTTGATGCAAGCGGACGGATCGTCACGCGCGTTGGCTCGGACATTCCTTTTCAGAAGAAGACCAACTTTTTTGAACTGTTGTCCGAGGAGGAGTGCGAGTTCTTTGCGGCTTGGAGTCGAAGCTTTGCCACGAAAAAGCTATTATTGGAAACGACGAGAGGGCCTATGGTCGTCTTTTGTGCGCCTTTTGCCGAAACGGGCGTATACGTGGCGGTTCTTTTTCACACACCGCGCGAAACGGTGCGAGATTTTTGGCGTACGGGCTTTTGGAATGATGTGCGCGTGTCGCCCACGTTGGAAGCGAAAACGCTCCCGCGCAAACGGGGAGATGAGGAAGAGATTCCAAAGATCGCCGAATGTGTTGGGCGGCTTAGTGCGGTGTTTGACCGCGGTGTGGAGCGGTTGCCGCTTCGTGATGGCGAGTGGATGCTCTCCTTGCTTTCGCTTATGCTCTGCAACTTGGCGCAAAGCTTTGGTTGTGCGCTTTCCGTACAAAAGGCAAGAAGGATTCTTCTCACGGAGGCGTGGGCGTTCAGTATGCCTTCGTTTGCCGCGATCATGGCGTGCTTGATGTCGCTTGCCTCTACGGCTTCTGTGGACGGCAAGGCGCGAGCGGAGCTCTTTGAGGAAGATGGAAGAATATTCGTTTGCTTTTATACAACGCTCGCATATTGGCGGGATAAACAAAGCAAAGGACATACTTGCGCGTATTCGGAGCTTGAGGATTGTGCGAAAATCGCGGAGCGGCATGACCTGTTTCTTGATCTTGTATTGACGCACAAGGAGGAGAGCGCGGATCTGATGGTTCGCTTTTCGCCCGAGTATGCGGATGTTGCTAAGCTTGGCTTTAAGCATCCGTTGGATTTCCGTGGGTGATGCAATATATAAATAGGAAGGAAACGTAACGTGGCGATCTGCGCACTGTGCAAAAGCACAAGAGCGTGCGGGAGAAAAGCAACGTGCGTTTGGCAGAAAGAACCAAAAAGCAAAAAAAGATAAAAACCCCCTTGACAAAGGGGTGTAAAAGTAGTATAATGTCGAAGTCGCTTTGAGCGAGGTCGAGGGTTACGAGAAAAGATGAAAAAAAGATAAAATTTTTTTTCAAAAACCTATTGACAAGGCTTAAAGAAAGTGATATAATAGTCAGGCTCACCGCGAGAGCGGGTGGGGTAAACGGTCATTGAAAATTGAACAACAAAGAGGAAAGTACAAGCATATAGTATGTGCGAGACGGAAC
>JAZTWS010000175.1:0-3770 GCA_045636005.1 Eubacteriales bacterium
GCCGAGAGCTATAAGCAGGTGGTTCCCGTATACTACGAGACCGTACTGAAGGGTCATTACTCCAGAGAGGCTGCCGACGCCGAGATGTACGACAGAATTCTCAATTCCTTCGTCTTCTCCTTCGGCTTTGCTTGGTCGACGGGAAGCTTGGGCTCGATCAGCGCGATCTTCCGTAAACTGCAGTCGGATTATGATATTCAGAACCACATCGACAGTAACAAGGATTACTGGAACGGCTTGCTTGTTGACCTTTTGTCCGCACTTGACGCGGTGTCCTAACGGTTAACCCATTGTTACATATTTGCACCGCGCCTTCACGGCGCGGTGCTTTGTTTTCCTTACGGCTGATTTTGTGGAATTTTTCACAAAATCGCTTGCATTTTCGCTTTTTTTGTGATAAAATAATAAAACCAATATACGTTGAAAGGGGAAAACTATGAAATTTGCAAAAATTCTTTCGCTTTTTCTTGCGCTTTTGATGCTCCTTTCGGTGTTTGCCGCTTGCGGCAATACGCCCGATGAGACAACCGATAAGCCCAAGGAGAGCAAGCCTGTGGACGAGAATGATCGCTTGAGCGAGCAGGATACCGTTCCCACCGACCTCAAGTATAACGGTGAAACGATCAACTTCTTGGTTCGCGGCGGCTCGAATATGAATATGTATGAGTTGGCTTGCGAGGAGTTGATCAACGATCCGCTTTACGACGCGATCCACTACCGTAATATCGACGTGGAGAACCGTCTTGGCGTAAAGATCAAGGCGATTGCTCAGAACACCGACTACCCAAATACCGCATGGAATAACACCCTTTCGGTTTCGGTTCTGACCAACACGGGCGACTATGACGGTGCGGCGTTCTATCTTTCTTCGGGAACCTCGCTTGCCAAGGACGGTATTTTCTACAACCTTCTTTCGCTTACCGAGGAGGAGGGAGGATATTTCAATTTCTCAAAGCCTTGGTGGAATAACTCGATGGTAGACGAGCTGAGCGTTTACGGCGCACTCTATTTTGCGGGCGGCTCGTTGACTATTTCGCAGGCATCGGGCGGTGTTTGCGTATTCTTCAACCGTGATCTTTTCAATCAGAAGTATCCCGATGACGGTGATGCTTCGCTCTACCAGCTCGTAAGAGACGGCAAGTGGACGGCAGATGTTATGACCAACTACGTGTCGAACTGCTGGGACGATATGAATTCCAACGGTGTTATTGACCCGGGTGACGTTGTAGGTATCAAGAGCTTGGGCTCTGCGGCCGGTCAGATGGACGCGTGGGCAATCGCGATGGGACTCAACTTTACCGAGTTTGATGCGTACGGCGAGCCCGAGATCGTTCTCTTTAACAGCCGCACTGTTCCCGCTTACGAAAAGGTGCGCGGCATATTCAACAACGCAGGTGGTTATATTCCCGCAGGCGAGCCGAATCAGGAAGAGACTTCTCTTGAAAACGGCACCGTACTCTTCTTCACGCAGTGCCTCGGTTACGGTGCAAACATGAAGGCTTCTACCGTAAACTACGGTGTGCTTCCCATTCCGAAGTACGATGAGGAGCAGGATGACTACCGTACCTGCTTCGTAAACAGTGCATCGGCTCTTGCTGTTTGCTCGAACTTGGATGACGAAAGAGCGGCCATGGTAAGTGCTGCGCTGGAGCTTCTCTCGGCTGAAAGCTATAAGCAGGTGCTTCCCGTATACTACGAGACCGTACTTAAGGGTCACTATTCCAGAGAGGCTGCCGATGCTGAGATGTACGACAGAATTCTCGATTCTTTCGTCTTCTCCTTCGGTTTTGCATGGTCGTCGGGAAGCCTTGGCAGTATCAGTGCCGTCTTCCGTCGCCTTGACAATGAGTACGATATTCAGAACCACATCGACAGTAACAAGGACTATTGGGAGGGCTTGCTGACAAGCCTTTTGGCATCGCTTGACGCGATTGCTTAACTTTGAGATTTGGAATCCAAAGCGTAACAATCTTCTTTTGGGGCTGAAAGCCACTTCTGGATGAAATATTTTTTGCCGCCTCACCCACACGGGTGCGGCGGCATTTTTTTTGCTTTTATGGACAAAAATAAACATTCTGCACAAAAAGTACTTGCATTCCCTGTTTTTTTGTGATAGAATAATAAAAAATCGTTTTTCATAAAAACGGTACGAACTGAAGGGGGAAATTATGAAATTTGCAAAGATTCTTTCTCTTTTCTTGGCGCTTTTGATGCTTCTTTCGATGTTTGCCGCTTGCGGCAACAAGCCCGAGGAGACGACGCAAAAGCCCAAGGAATCCAAGCCGGTTGAAGAGAACGACCGCTTGAACGAAAAGGACACCGTTCCCACCGATCTTAACTATAAGGGCGAGACCATCACGTTTTTGGTTCGTGAGGGTGCTATGTCGACCTACGAGATCGCTTGTGAGGAGCTTCTCAACGATCCGGTTTACGATGCGATCCACTACCGTAACATCGACGTAGAGACCCGTTTGGGACTCAAGATCCGCTCGATCGCGCAGCCCGGTTCCTATGAAGAGAGAAACGAGTGGAGCAATACGCTTTCGGTTTCGGTTCTTACCAACACCGGAGACTTTGACGGCGCGTGCTTCTATCTTTCTTACGGCGTAGCGCTTGCCAAGGACGGTATTTACTATAATCTTCTTGAGCTTACACAGGATGAGCAGGGGTATCTCAATTTCGAGAAGCCTTGGTGGAATCAGTCGATGGTTGACGAGCTCAGCGTTTACGGCGCCATGTTCTTTGCGGGCGGTTCGCTTACCATCACGCAGGTTGGCGCAGGTACTTGCGTATTCTTTAACCGCGATCTGTTTAACCAAAAGTATCCCGATGACAGGGATGCAACGCTTTATCAGCTTGTAAGAGACGGCAAGTGGACGGCAGACCAAATGGCCTACTACGTCTCGAATTGCTGGGATGACCTCAACTCCAACGGTATTGCCGATGACGGTGACGTAGTGGGTATTCGTACCCTCGGTAACGGCGCCGGTCAGATGGATGCATGGGTACTTGCAATGGGACTTGACTTTACAAAGCCCGATGCTTACGGTGAGCACGAGATCGTTCTTTTCAACAGCCACACCGTCCCTGCTTACGAGAAGGTGCGTAACATCTTTAACAATGAGGCGAGCATTGTTGTGGACGCAAACACAAAGCTTGAGGAGACCGATATGCCCAACGGCAATATTCTGTTTTTGACGCAGAGCTTGGGCTACGGTGCCGATATGAAGGCGTCCACCGTAAACTACGGCGTGCTTCCCATTCCGAAGTACGACGAGGAGCAGGAGGATTACCGTACTTGCTTCTCCAACGCCGCAGGAACGCTTGCTATTTGCTCCAATCTTAGCCTTGAAAGAGCCGCTATGGTAAGTGCCGCACTTGAGGTGCTTTCGGCCGAGAGCTATAAGCAGGTTATTCCCGTATACTACGAGACGGTACTCAAGGGGCACTACTCCAGAGAGGCGGCCGATGCCGAGATGTATGACCGTATCTTAAATTCGTATGTATTCTCCTTCGGCTTTGCTTGGTCGTCGAGCAGCTTGGGCTCGATCAGTGCGATCTTCCGTCCTTTGCAGTCGGACTACGATATTCAGAACTATATCGACAGTAATCGAGACGCGTTGGATCAGAAGCTTGCCGATCTTTTGGAAGCTCTTGACGAGGTTTCGTAAGTATAAAATTATCGTTCGTTTTCCCGCTGCGCCCTTGGGGCGCGGCGGCTGTTTGTAGTCAAAATGCAATATTAAATTCAAATCAAGTGTAAGAAAAGC
>JAZTWS010000176.1:0-1827 GCA_045636005.1 Eubacteriales bacterium
ATGCAGATCGTGGCGTCGGGCGGTGTTTCCTCGCTTGACGACGTTCGCGCGCTTTCCGCGCTCTCGCTTTACGGCGCGATCATCGGCAAGGCGTACTACACGGGCGCGATTGATCTTTCGGAAGCAATCGAGGTAGCAAAATGATTACGAAACGAATTATTCCCTGCCTTGACGTGCGAAACGGACGCGTCGTCAAGGGCGTAAATTTTGAAGGACTGCGCGATGTCTCCTCCCCTGTGGAGCTTGCACGCTACTATAGCGACTGCGGTGCCGACGAGCTGGTATTTTACGATATCACCGCCTCGGCGGAGGGACGCTCACTCTTTACCGATATTCTGACCGAAGTGGCTAAATGTATCTTCATTCCGCTTACGGTTGGCGGTGCCATCAACACCGTGGAGGACTTTGACCGCGTGCTGAAGTGCGGTGCCGACAAGGTTAGCGTCAATTCGGGTGCCATTCGCAATCCCGACCTTATTCGTCAGGCCGCCGAGCGCTACGGCAACCAATGTGTTGTGCTTTCGGCAGATATCAAGCGCGTGAACGGCGAATTTCACGTCTTTGCCAAGGGTGGCAGAGAGGATACGGGGATGGAGGGCATCTCATGGATCCGCCGATGCGTCGAGCTTGGCGCAGGCGAGGTCGTGGTCAATTCCATCGACACCGACGGCGTGAAGGGCGGCTTCGATTTAGAAATGCTTCGCGCCGTGTGTGACGCCGTAAGCGTTCCCGTGATTGCCTCCGGCGGTGCGGGCAGCATGGAGCATTTCACCACTCTCTTTCACGAGGTGCCGAAGGTGGATGCCGGTCTTGCCGCGTCGATCTTCCACTTTGGTGAGGTCGCCATTCCCGATCTCAAAAAAGAACTGCAAAACAACCATATTACTGTGAGGTTATAACATGGATATCAACCAACTGAAATTTGACGAAAAGGGGCTTATGCCCGCCATCGTAGTCGATGCGATCACAAAGAAGGTGCTGACGCTTGCCTATATGAGCAAGGAGAGCCTTGCGATCTCGATGGAAAAGGGACTGACCTGTTTCTATAGTCGCTCGCGCCAGGAGCTTTGGCTCAAGGGCGAGACCAGCGGAAATTATCAGCACATCGTTTCGATCACCGCGGATTGCGACGGCGACGCACTCGTCGTTATGGTCGAAAAGGACGGCCCCGCTTGCCATACGGGAAATGACTCCTGCTTCTATCAGCCCATTTGGGAAAGCGAGGAGTTGAAGGAATTTTCCTACGAGGGCCTTATGAAGCTGATCGAAGGCCGCAAGACCGATAAAAAAGAAGGCTCCTACACCACCTATCTCTTTGAAAAGGGTCTTGACAAGATTCTCAAAAAGGTGGGCGAAGAGTCCACGGAGGTCATTATCGCAGCCAAGAGCGAGGATAAAGCGGAGACCATCTATGAGATTGCAGACCTTGCGTATCACGTTATGGTACTGATGACCGAGGCGGGTATTTCGCTTGAGGACATTCACCGCGAGCTTGCTTCGCGCCACGTCATTGACCACAAGGTCAAGCAGGAGAAAATGACCAAATGATCCTCTCGGATTTTCACACGCACACCACCTTCAGCGATGGTAAAAACACCGCCGAGGAAATGATACTTCATGCCATTGCCAAGGGACTTGTGTCGATCGGCATTTCGGATCACGCCTCGGGTGACAACGACTACAGCATGAAAAAGGAAGACATTCTTCCCTATCGCCGCGAGATCGCGCGCTTGAAGGAGGTTTATAGCGACCGCATCGAGATTCTCTCGGGCATTGAGCTTGACGCCGACGGCATCGACACGGCCGAGCCTTACGACTACGCCATTG
>JAZTWS010000177.1:0-2880 GCA_045636005.1 Eubacteriales bacterium
GGAACAAAACTTTCCTCGCGGGTCTCTGCGCAACACACCGATAAATCAAAATTTGAAGAATACAGCACAAAAGAAAGGCAGTGTCAAAGGAGGAGACACTGCCCTTTTTCATATAGGGGTTATTCGCTGCGGAGCGAGACCACGGGATCCTTCTTGGCTGCCACGCGAGAGGGGATGAGGCCCGCCACGATGGTGAGAAGGATGCTGATCAGAACGAGAACGAGTGCCGCCACGGGCGGGAGCTCGGCGCGAATATTTTCGATGCCCGAGAGGGCGTGAACGATGGCGTTGATGGGGATGCAAAGCAGGAGCGTGGCTCCGATGCCGATGGCACCTGCCGTAAGTCCCACGATGAAGGTCTCGGCGTTGAACACGCGCGAAATATCGCGCTTGGAGGCGCCGATCGCGCGGAGAATACCGATCTCCTTGGTACGTTCGAGCACCGAGATATAGGTGATAATACCGATCATGATGGAGGAGACGACCAGCGAAATGGCCACGAAGGCGATGAGAACGTAGGAAATGACGTCGATGATCGTGGAGATCGAGGACATCATAATAGCTACGTAGTCGGTATAGGTGATCTTATCTTCCTCGGCTACCGTTTCGTTGTAAGCGGAGATCTTGTCGGCCAGGAGCTCCTTGGCGTTGAAATCGATGGGATAGATGTTGATAGCCGCAGGCGAGGCAAGGTCGGCATCGCCAAAGAGGGCGAGATTGTCAGAAAGCGTCGAGGACGAGACGGTGGAGGGCATATAGTCGTCGTACAGAGCGGTGAGTGCCTCGGGAGCAAGCGTTTGGCAGTAGGCCTCAAGCGCCGCGGCCAGCTTTTCGTTCCGTTGCTCTTCGGTGACGGTGGGGAGGATATACTGACGGTAAGCTTCGATGGCCTGTTCGGTCACAAGGCCGTCGAGAATGGAAGCAAAGGCTGCTTCGTCAAGCGAGGCAAGATAGGCCGCCACGGTCTCGGTGGGAAGTGCGGTGCGCTCGGTGTAGATCTTGGCGATAAAGCCGATCTGCGCCATTTTACTCGGGAGCATGGAGAGAACCTGTCCCTTGAGCGCCGCAAGCTCTTGCTCGGTCGGCGTTTCGCAGATCTCTGTGATCTGCTTCTCGATCGTCTCGGCGTACTCGGTTGTCACGCGGCTTTCGATGCTTTGGCGGAGTGCCGTTTCCAGCTCCTCGTCGCTCATGGATTCGAGGTAGGTGGCAAGAAGCTCGCTGTCCACGCCCGCGAAGCTTTCGGCGATCAGGGCTTCCTGCGCCTCACGCGTGGGGAATTGCATCATGAAACTGTCCACCGCGTTTTGAATATACTCGGTGGGCGGTGTGGTGAGAATGGTCTCGTAGAGAGCCGCCTTGGTGGCGTTGTCGGCGTTCTTGACATAGTCAAGGAAGGCAAGCGGCTTTTCCTCTTCGGGAAGATCCAATTCGCCCGTGAGAACGAAGGGCAGACCGCTTAAAACGTCGAAGTTTTCATTCTCGGGTGCCTTTTGTGCCCGGATAACCTCACTGTTGGCAACGCCGTCAATGATATACTCGGTGAGAGCCTTGGTATAGCCGATCGAGCCCGTGAGCGTGGACGAGGTAGCTTCGTCCGAGGGGCGGATGACACCGACGATCTTCAAGTCGATGCCGGCGGCGGCGATCACGTTCATGGTCTTTTGGTCGTCGCGGATGTCCTCAAAGAGTCCGGTTTGGGCGTTTTTCTTGAAGTAGTCGGTGGGCAGGATCAGCTTTAAGCGAATGTTGCAAAGATCCTCGTAAGGATAGCGCTCGGAGACCGCTTCGATCGGCTCACCGAGGACGGCGGCCGACATGATCTTGGCCATGTCCTCGTCGCTCTTGAGACCCAGAGAGTAGAGCGTAAGGTCGGTGACCTCGTTGTTTTTATTGACGATCAGCACGATCTCGTCAAAGCTTTCGGGCATTTTTCCGTAGATGACGTCGTATTGGGTGTCAATGAGGGGATTGATACCCTCGCCGTCCTTGGCGGGCAAAAGCTCATCCCAAACGGTGAGCGGCATGGTAGTCATCATGGTAGGCGCGCCGCCAAAGCCGGCGGAAGCGTACATTTCGTCAAAAAGACGCATGACGTCGGTCAGGTAATAGTCGCCGTTTTCATCCTTGGCGTAGGTCTTGATGCCCACGTTGTAGGAATATTCGATCGCGCCCACAAGCTCGTCAAGCTCCTCTGCGTTCTCCTCCAACCAAGTTTTGAAGGCGGCGAGGTTGTTCTCGCGCGTGTCGGCCGAGATCATGGCGTTCATCATTTCGTAGAGCGCCGAGCTGGAATACACGGCGTCAAGCTCGTGCTTGGTTTGGCTGCCCGTATTCGAGAGCGAGGTGAGAAGCCCCGACATATCCACCTCGCTTGCCTGAAGCGAGATGGGGTAGGTGGAGAGGGTGTCCTCCTGCACGCGATCGATGTAGTTCTGAATGCCGTTGGAAAGCGAAAGAATCAGCGCAATGCCGATGATGCCGATGCTTCCCGCAAAGGAAGTCATGAAGGTACGCCCTTTTTTGGTCAAAAGGTTTTTGAAGGAGAGCGAGAGGGCGGTGAAGAAGGACATCGAGGGGCGGCGCAGCTTCTTTTGTTTCTTGGTCTGCACGGTCTTGGCGTCGGCTTCCTCGGCGGCCGAGTCGTAGGGCGCGCTGTCGCTCGTCACCTTGCCGTCAAGCATACGGATAATGCGCGTGGAGTATTGCTCGGCAAGCTCGGGGTTGTGTGTGACCATGATGACGAGGCGATCCTTGGCAATCTCCTTGAGGATATCCATGATCTGCACGCTGGTGGTCGTATCCAGTGCGCCTGTGGGCTCGTCGGCCAGCAAAATTTCGGGCTCGTTGACGAGCGCGCGCGCAATGGCCACGCGCTGC
>JAZTWS010000178.1:0-6364 GCA_045636005.1 Eubacteriales bacterium
AATCGGTAGAAACCTTGAAAATATTAGCTATAATAGGCAACATTTCAATGTCGGGGTACGAAGTTCCGCACTCCCACTTGCTGATTGCTTGTGAAGTAACGCCGAGCATTTCCGCAACCTGCTCTTGCGTTAATTCTTGTAGCTTGCGAAGTTCCTTAAAAATATTAGAAACACGATTGTCCATAAATGACCTCCAGTAATTATTATCTGAACCGGTTCTGCCTATATTATAGCATAAATTTTCTGAAAGTCCAGATACAATTATTTGGATTTATTTCAACTGTCAGTTGTACTAACAAATAAAAATAAAGCAGTACTTTGCATTTTTTATTGCAAAATACTGCTTTATCGCAGGTGCCCCAAATCGTCCTTTTTTGTTTGCTCTTTTATCATCCGTTACATAAAATTCGATTTTTCGTACATACTTTTCAAAAAGAAGCTTTCGTTGGAGGAATGTATGGAAAAGGGACTGATGGAGTTGGATACGGGAATTCTTGCGGTGGCGTCGGTGGTAGGGAAGACCGAACACGATGGGCCGCTGGGCGACCTTTTTGATGAATACGACGAGAAGGATCGCTTTGGCAAGGACACATGGGAGCGTGCCGAAAGCGAGATGCAGCGGCGTGCCTTCGGTACGCTTTTACTGAAGGGAAAGGTGAAGGAGAGGGAGATCGGTGCGCTTTTTGCGGGCGATCTTCTCAATCAATGTGTGGCATCCTCCTACGGCCTTATGAAATACGACGTGCCGTATTTTGGACTTTACGGCGCCTGCTCTACGGCGGTGGAGGGCTTGATCTTGGCGGCGGCGCTGCAAAGCGGAGGCTTTTATGGTATGTGCGCGTCGGTGGCTTCTTCTCATTACTGCACGGCCGAGCGGCAGTACCGCAGTCCCATCGAATACGGCTCCCAGCGCACGCCGACGGCGCAATGGACGGTGACGGGGGCAGGGGCATTTCTGCTCGGAAGTGGAGGCAGAGTACGCATCAAGCACGCCATGCCGGGTATTGTCGTGGAAAAAGGGGTGCGTGATGCCGCCAACATGGGCGCGGCCATGGCACCTGCGGCGGTGAACACTCTGACGCGATTTTTCTCGCAGACGGGAACGCGCCCCAAAGACTACGACTGTATTGTGACGGGCGATCTTGGTTGGGAGGGCGGCGCGATCCTTTGCGATCTGATGCTTTCGGGCGGTTACGATATCCGCGACCGCTATTACGATTGCGGCCGCCTCATCTATTCCCGTGAGACGCAGGACAAGCACGCGGGCGGCTCGGGCTGTGGATGCGCGGCGACCGTGATGGCCTCCTATTTTTATCCCAAGCTCTTGTCGGGCGAGCTTTCGCGCGTGCTTTGGATGGCAACGGGGGCGATGATGAGCCCGTCCAGCGTGATGCAGGGGGATGCCATTCCCGCGATCGCGCATCTCGTGGAGGTGAGAGGAGGTGTGGGACAATGAATTATATTTGGGCATTCGTTGTGGGAGGACTTTTTTGCGTCGTGGCGCAGATCCTCATTGACAAAACCGCACTCACGCCCGCAAGAATTCTCGTGGGCTATGTGGTCATGGGGGTACTGCTCGGTGCAGTTGGCCTTTATGGGCCGCTCGCGGATTTTGCGGGCGCGGGTGCTACGGTGCCGCTGACCGGCTTCGGCTATCTCATTGCCGACGGTGTCAAAGAGGCCGTCAGCGAGCGAGGTTTGGTCGGTGCGCTTACAGGGCCGCTTACGGCCGCCGCAGGCGGTACCGCCGCCGCTCTTATCTTCGGCTTCCTCGCTGCCATTTTCTTTAAAAGTAAGCCGAAATAAGAGTTCAAATTTTAATGTATCGCTCTGTCGTCATGTCGGCGCAGCGAGGTTGCGGAGCGAACTCGTAACTTCAATTTACAGAACAACTTCTTGTCGATTGTATCCGAAAGGCGTTAAGTCTTTCGGGTATTTTTTATTGGGAAAAATATATAAAATTTTCGGGTTATATTCATAAATATACGTTAAAAAATCTTGTGAAAAAAACGCAAAACGTATTGACAAACCCAGGGCCGAGTGATAGAATAGTATTAAGCAAAAATTAAGGTAATTTTAGCCAGAATTAAATCTAAATCACGAAACCAAAGGAGTAACGAACATGAAAAAAATACGCTTTGGCATCATCGGATGCGGACTCATGGGCAAGGAATTCGTGGGTGCCGCGGGAAGATGGTCACACCTTGAGGAACAGTGTGCAGCCCCGGAGATCGTCGCCATTTGCGATACCAACGAAGCCTCTTTTGAGTGGTTTCTTTCGCGCGTACCGTCGATCAAGTATACCTACACCGATTACAAGGAGCTTTTGAAAAACGACGAGATCGACGCGATCTACTGCGCCGTACCTCACGTTCTTCACGAGAAGATCTACGTTGACATCATCGAAAGCGGAAAGCACTTCATGGGTGAGAAGCCCTTCGGTATGGATATGGCACAGAACGCCGCCATCCTTGAGGCCGTAAAGCGTCATCCCGAGTCGGTCATTCGTTGCGCGGGCGAATTTCCCTTCTACCCTGCGGCAAGAATGCTGGTCAATTACATAAAGGAAGGCAAGTGCGGACGCATTCTTGAAGTAAAGTGCGGCCTTTGCCACTCCAGCGATATGAACCCGCAGAAGCCGATCAACTGGAAGCGTATGATCAAGATGAACGGCGAATACGGTTGCATGGGTGACCTCGGCCTTCACGTTGAGCATATTCCGATCCGCCTCGGCTGGATCCCCGACAACGTGTGCGCCAAGCTTTCCAACTACGTAACCGAGCGTCCCGACGGCAAGGGCGGCATGGCTCCCTGCGAAACCTGGGACAATGCAGTTCTTCTTTGCGACTCGAAGGATAAGGACGGCAACAAGTTCCCGATCACCTTTGAGATGAAGCGTATGCAGCCCGGTGCCACGAACGAGTGGTACCTTGAGGTATACGGCATGGATATGTCGGTCAAGTTCTCCACCGCCGACCCCAACGCCTTCTACTTCACCGAGGCCATGGGAAGTGAGCAGGCATGGTGCAAGGTCATCGTGGGCAACAAGCCGCAGTTCAAGACCGCAACCGCAGGCATCTTCGAGTTCGGCTTTGCCGACGCGATCCTGCAGATGTGGGCCGCCTTCCTCTCGGAGATCGAGGGCAGGGAAGTGGAGTTTGGATGCCTTCGTCCCGAGGAGACCGTCATTTCCCACAAGCTGCACACCGCGGCACTGAGATCCGAAAAAGAAAATGCAATTATAAAGATGTAAGGAGAGACAACAAATGCTTAGAAATATTTCCCGTTCGCTTGCCGATCTTCTCGGCAAGGAGTATATGCAGGCCGTAAAGACCGTTGCGGTAGAGATCAATGGCATGGACGAAAAAGAGGTTGACGCGCTCATCAACGAGCAGGTCGAATTCTTCCCCGAGGACTATGTGGCGCGTATGGACGCTATGGCAAAGCGCACGGGCGAGAAGATCGTAGCCTCCTTTGAGGATACCCTCGCAGGCGCACCCACCGACTCCTTCAAAAAGGCGGCGCATAACAACATGGCACCCATCGGCGGTGTCGGTTGCACCCGTATCGGTCAGGACGGCCGCGCTTACCTCATCGCCAAGAGTGAGCACTACCACGCCTCTCTCGGCCACAATTTCCCCGGCTACAAGCTCATCACCAACGCGCGTAAGCTTGGCATCCTCAATGCTACGCACAACAATACCCGTGGTTACATCACCCGTCTTTGCGAGCGCAGAATCATCGCCGCCGCAAACGGTGTGGACGCTGAGGGCGGCGTTGAGCCCATCCTCGCTTCTACCGAGCCCCAGGTACTTAACCGCATCATCAGCCTTGAGACCGGAAGCCTTGCGGTTGAAGCCGGCATCAAGATGATGCTCTCCCGCTTCTATAAGCTGGACGATAGCTTCGAGGCTCCCAAGTATGAGGGCAAGATCCCCGTATTCTTCATCATGGAAGACAACAAGGAAGGCCTCACCGCCAACTACCACGGCACCACCATTTTCGCGCAGACGCTTCGTGGTATGTGGCCTACCTTCTATAACAAGTGCATGGAAAACGAGATCTACAAAATCGTCAGCGTCAAGAAGAACGACATTGCCGACTTTGCCGAAAAGATCAAGCTCTACAACAGCGGCAACTACAAGACCGCAGGTTTCCTTCATGAGATCATCCTCATGAACTACAGCGGAATCCGCCTCACCACCGACTTCTTGCAGGAGGCTTACAAGCTCTGCCGCGAGAGCGACACGCTGACGCTCAGTGACGAGATCCAGTCTTGTATGTGGTACGACGGAATGTTCCTCTTCAAATTGTACGGCCTCACGCCCGACTTCGTTATCATCGGTAAGGGCTTCCCCGGTGGCGAATACGCCGCAAGTAAGGTCATTACCACCGCCAAGGCCGATAGCCTCAACCAGTTCGGCGCACTTGTCACCAACGGTCAGGAGGAGCTTGCAAGCCTTGCCTACCTCATCACCATGGAATTCGCAATGGCCAACGGTGACCGCATCGCAGAGATGGGCAAAAAGGTCGAGGACGCACTTAATGGTCTTGCGGCCGAATATCCTGCACTTCTCGGCAAGCCGGAGGGTCTCGGACACCTCTCGGCTATCCACTTCCACGAGGTGGAAAAGGCGGCCGCCTTCACCAAGCTCATGGGCGAGATGTGCGTAGATATGAGCGCACAGCTCTATAAGGCTGACTGTCCTCCCGCAGTACTTCTCAAGCTGCCCCTCATCACCGATGAGACCGTGCTTGAGGTGGTTTGCGACCGCGTAAGACAGGGACTTGAGCAGCTCTCTTAAATAGGTTGTCACTATGGAAAAAATATACTGCTTGGCGGTAGATATCGGCGCATCCAACGGACGAGTCATGCTCGGCTCGTTCGATGGCGGCGTCATCGAAACCGAGGTGCTTCACCGCTTTAAAAACGGTGCCGAGATGAAGAACGGTCATCTCTGCTGGGACGTGGAGAGATTGTTTTGCGAGATCAAGAACGGCATGAAAAAGTGTGCCGAGCGCGGCATCTCCCCAAGATCCATCGGCATTGACTGCTTCGGCGTAGATTTCGTTCTGATCGACGAGCACGGAAATGTGCTTGGCGACACCGTGGCTTACCGCGACACGCGTTCGGTCGGCTACCGCGAAAAAGCACCGCTCCGTCCTGACGAGATCTTCATGAAAAACGGCTCTCTCGGCTCGTGGTTCAGCTCCGCATATCAGCTCATGTATCTGCGCGACAAAACCGACCTTTTGGATAAAGCCGCGCACTTCATGCAGATTCCCGACTACCTCAATTACCGCCTTTCCGGCGTAATTGCCAACGAGCTGACGATCGCCCAGACCTCCATGCTCATAAGTCCCGAAAAAGGTGAATTTGACGGCGAGATCCTCGAGAAGCTGAACATTCCGAAAAAGATATTCAAAAAGCTTTCGCGTCCCGCGTCGATCATCGGACACATAAGTCCCGAGATCGCGGCGGAGACCGGCATCGACTGCGACGTGGTAACGCCCTGCGAGCACGACACGGTATCGGCTATGGCGGCCGTTCCGCGACAGAAGGACGAGGACTGCATCTTTATAAGCTCCGGTACCTGGTCGATGATCGGCACCTTCCTTTCGCACCCGATGATCAACGAAAAGGTGATGAAAGCCGGCTACTCGAATATGTACCTCACCGAAAATTGCTCGGGTCTGCTTCGCGGCATCACGGGACTTTGGATGGTGCAATCCATCAAAAAGGAGCTTGGCGATGCCTATACCTTCGATATGCTCTGCGACATGGCGGAAAAATCCGACTACGACGTTACCATCGACGTGAACGACATGATATTCAACGCGCCCGAGTCCATGACCCAAGCGGTGAAGCAGTATCTTGCGGATCACGGGCATCCTCCGGTGCGCGACCTTGGCGACATCATGAGCTGCGTCTATCGCGGCTTGGCGTCGAAGTACGCGGAAAGTGTCAAGGGGCTTGAAGAACTCACGGGCAAGACCTATGACCGCATCTACATCGTAGGCGGCGGCTCGAGGGACACCTACCTCAACCGCCTGACTGCCGAGTTTACCGGCAAGCAGGTCTTTGCGGGGCCCTCCGAGGCTACGGCCATCGGCAACATTGCCGCACAGCTCACGGCTCACGGCATCTTCCACGGGCTTGGCGAGGCCACGAAGGCCATCCCCTCCCCCGTCCAAGTAAACTGAAATAAAAATAGGCCGAGTCAAAACAATTTGACTCGACCTTTTTGTTTTATGCTTTAATTTTTGATTTATCGGTGTGTTTGAACAATTACGCTTGGGCAAGAATTTGAGTATGAAAGGCTCCCTCCGGGAGGGAGCTGGCGCCGAGTAGGCGACTGAGGGA
>JAZTWS010000179.1:0-1616 GCA_045636005.1 Eubacteriales bacterium
CAAGAACCCTCTCGCTCATGTCTCGTCCTCCCAACGACGCGTCGTCAGCTCCCCGTCCTCACGAAGCCCCTCAAACTCTCTTTGACGCAGCACCTCGTAGACCGCGATGGCCGCCGAATTGGAGAGATTGAGGCTGCGAAGCCCGTCGCGCATGGGAATGCGCACGCAGCTTTCCTTATTTACCGCCAAAAGCTCCTCCGGAAGTCCGCGCGTCTCCTTGCCGAACATGAGATAAACCTCGTCCTCGTATTCGACCTCGGTATAGGCACGCGGTGCCTTGGTCGAAAAATAGTATATTTTAGCGTTTGGATGCTTCTCGTTAAAATCCGCAAGCCCGTCGTAATAGGTAATGTCCAGCTGATGCCAATAGTCAAGCCCTGCGCGCTTCAGCTTGCGATCATCGATCGTAAAGCCAAGCGGGCGTATCAGGTGCAGAGCCGCGCCCGTTGCCGCACAGGTGCGGGCAATATTTCCCGTGTTCTGCGGAATCTCGGGCTCGTGAAGTACAATGTTGATCTTTGCCATAATTCTTCCCTTTTCCTTGTTTTCCTCTCCATTATACCTTTTTTTCGCCCCTCTTGCAAGCAAATTTTTAAGAAATGCAATAAAATTTACAAATACTTATTTTTTCGGGCGCAAAAATGTAGTATAATAATTCTGTATATTATTAAATTTATAGTTCTTGGAGGAATTATGGGACTTGCAGCAAAGATCTTCGGCACCTACAGCCAAAGACAACTGAAAAAAATAAAGGGGATCGTGGACGCGGTGGAAGCTTTGGCCGACAAATACGCCGCCATGTCCAATGCCGAGTTGAAAAATACCACTGCGCTCCTCAAGGCAAGACTTAAGGGAGGGGAGACACTTGACGATATCCTGCCCGACGCCTTTGCCGCCATTCGCGAGGCCGATGACCGTATTCTCGGCAAGCGCCCCTTCCGCGTGCAGATCATCGGCGGTATCATTCTGCATCAGGGTAGCATTGCCGAGATGAAAACGGGCGAAGGTAAAACACTGGTCGCCACCATGCCCGCCTACCTCAACGCGCTTTCGGAAAAGGGCGTTCACATCGTCACGGTCAACGACTATCTGGCTCGCCGCGACAGTGAGGAGATGGGCCGCGTATACGAATTCATGGGACTGAAAACCGGTCTCGTCGTCCATGGACAGACTGCCGCCGAAAAGCAGGAGGCCTACCGCGCCGACATTACTTACGGCACCAATAACGAATTCGGCTTTGACTACCTCCGAGACAACATGGCGATCTATAAGGAGCGCATGGCCCAGCGCGGTCACGCCTATGCCATCGTGGACGAGGTCGACTCGATCCTTATCGACGAGGCGAGAACGCCGCTTATCATTTCGGGTTCGGGCGACAAGGCCACCGATCTTTACGACCGTGCCGACGCTTTCGTACGCACGCTGAAAAAGCTGGTCATCAAGGAGCAGGACACCAAGGAGGAGCTGGATAGCGTAGACGCCGATTATATCGTAGACGAAAAGGCACGGAACGCCATTCTCACACCGCGCGGTGTCGAAAAGGCCGAGGCTTATTTCGGTATTGAGGGCTATACCTCGCCCGAAAACGCCGAGCTTGCACATCACATCAATGAGAA
>JAZTWS010000180.1:0-8104 GCA_045636005.1 Eubacteriales bacterium
AAATTTGCTTCGCAAACCCCAATTTGTTACGAATAAATCGCTTTGCAAAGAAACGCCGTTTTCGTGGGGCGCCGCCCCACTCCCCGCAAACTTTTGAAAAAGTTTGATCAAAACTTTCCTCGCTTGGTTTAAGCGTAGCCATCCCGATAACCTTCAATTTGTCAACCACTTCGTGTCACACAAGCATAAAATATCAAAGGAGAAACAAGTTATGAAACCGTATAAGCTTGACATAAAAAAAGAAGGCCTGTTTCTTGACGGCAAGCCCTTCTATCTCGCCTCGGGCGATATGCACTATTTCCGTTATTTCAAGGACGGTTGGCGCCGCCGCCTTCAGATGATGAAGGATTTCGGCCTCACCGCGATCCAAACCTACGTTCCGTGGGATCTGCACGAGCCCGAGGAGGGCAAATTCTGCTTTGAGGACAATCTCGACCTGCGCGCCTTCCTCGAGCTTTGCGCCGAGCTGGATATGAAGGTCATGTTCCGCCCCTCCGTTTATATGTGCTCGGAATGGGATCTTGGCGGTATGCCCTATTGGCTCCTGGAGAAAGAGGACATCGTCCTTCGCACCAAGAACAAGACCTTTATGGACTGCGCCAAACGCTATTATAAGCGCCTTTCGGAAGAATTTTTGCCCTATCTCTCCACCAAGGGCGGCCCCATCATCGCGGTGGCGGTCGAAAATGAGTACGGAAGCTTCGGCAACGATTTGGAGTATATCAAGGCCACGGGCGACTATATGAAGGAGCTTGGCGTGGACGTTCCGCTTTACACCGCCAACGGTCACCAGACCTACTACATTGCCGACGGAAGCCTCAAGGAATATTGGACGGCACTCGACTTCCACTTCTTGCGCGAGGAGGCCAAGGTCAATCTCCCCGACTACCAGCCCGATATGCCGATGTACGTTGCGGAATTCTGGTCGGGCAGAGGGCAGCAGTGGGGCGGCTATTTTGCCAGACAGTCGGCCGAATGGATCGCTCAAAAATACAAGGAAATGCTGGACTACGGCGCCTACGTCAACTTCTATATGTTCTGCGGCGGCACCAACTTCGGTTTCCAAAACGGCGCTTTGGTCGGTATGTATAACTACGGCGACGAAGCCAAGAAAAAAAAGTATATTCCCTTCTCCACCAGCTACGATGTGGACGCGCTCGTAAACGAGTATGGCGAAGCAACCGAGAAATACTACGCATGCAAAAAAGTGCTGAAGGATCACCTCGAAAGTCAAGGAATTGCCTTTACTGGTAGAAATATTTTTGGCAAATTCGACAATGTGGAAACGCAAAGCATCGGCAGCGTTACGCTGACCGAGGGAGCTGACCTTCTTGACAACCTTGAAAATCTCAAGACGGCCGAAAAGGAGAGCGAGCTTCCCCTCAACATGGAAAAGCTGGGTCAGGCCTACGGCTTTATGCTCTATTCCACGCATCTCGATTACATCAAGGACTACAAGCGCGCGCTCGGCATTTCGGGCCTCAAGGATCGCGCCACGATCTACGGAAACGGCGAATACCTCGGCACCTATATGCGAAGCCGCGGCGGTACCACCGTCTATATCACACCGCCCGAGGAGGGCCTCGACCTTGACATCCTTGTGGAAAACATGGGCCGCGTCAACTACGGCCACTACCTCCTCGACGAAAAGAAGGGCATCACGGGCCATGTGACGCTGGATGACGGCTCGCTTCTTATGGATTGGAAAAACGTCTCGCTTCCCATGACTCCCGACACGCTGGAAAAAGTGGATTACTCACTCCCGCCCAAGAAGGATCGCCCCGCCATCTATCGCGGTCGCTTTGCCGCCAAGGCAGGCGTGGACGCCTTCGTAAACATGAAGGGATGGACCAAGGGCAACGTCTACGTCAACGGCTTCAACCTCGGCCGCTATTGGAACGTCGGCCCGCAGGAGACGCTCTATCTCCCCGGTGAGCTTCTGAAGGAAGAAAACACCATCGAGATCCTTGAGCTTCATAACCCGAAGGAAAGCCTTACCGTCACGATCGACGATAAACCCATGCTCGACGCCATCTCGCCCGAAAACAAAAAAACACTGGCCGATTAAAAAAACCCCCGCGCCAATTTTTTGCGCGGGGGTTATAAATTGAAGTTTATCGGTCTGTTTGAAAAGCAAAAGCCATAAAGCGTTTGCAGATTTTGATCGTTGCGCGGGCTCCCTCAGTCGCCTACTCGGCGCCAGCTCCCTCCCGGAGGGAGCCTTTCATACTATGCCGCTCATCTAAGCGTAGCCGTTCAAACACACCGATAAATCAAAATTTGAAACTTTCGTCAACCCCCTTGCAAAGTCCGACAAAATGTGCTATACTTCTTTGGAATTCTTTTCATTTCGGAGTTACATATGGATTACATCATACTATCCGTTGCGGTTCTCTTCTCCTCGCTCGGTTCGACCGTTCTCCCCGGCTTTTACACGCGAAAAAACAAGGATTTGAGGGGACAAAGCGAGCTTTACAACCTTTGCCGCCACCTTGGCATTCTGATTTTTTGGGGCATCTATTACGCCCTCCACTTCTCTTTTGAGCCAAGGGTTCTCCCCTACTGCCTTCTGATTGCGATCGGATACGTCACTTGCTTTTGGGTGCTTGACGCCATGGCTTGCGGCCCGCTTTCGCTAACCTCGCTTTTCGTCTCACTCTCTCTTGTAATCTCGTCACTCTACGGCTTTTTCTTCTGGGATAGCAAGGTAACGCCCCTCTCGATCGCAGGCCTTTGCCTCGTCGTGCTTTCGCTTTGGCTTGCTCTCCACAAGGGAAAGGAGCAAAAGCCCATCAGCAAAAAATGGCTTCTGCTCGTGGCGATCTTCTTTCCCGGTAACGCGGCCTATTCCATCGGCCAACGCGCACAGCAAATCGCATGGAACGGCGAGCATAAGGGGCAGCTTATGTTCTTCGGCCTGTTTATCACCTGCGTCGCGGCCCTTATTCGTTATCTGATCCACAGAAAAAAAGGCATGGATAAGGTCCCTGCCAAAATGATTGCCATTCCCTTTACGGCAAGCGTGATCAACGGCTTTTACAACCTGTTCGTTATGACACTGGCCACCATGCCGATCTCACCAAGCATCGTATATCCCGCAATCGCCGTGGGCTCGCTCGCCATCACCTCGCTCTTCTCCTTCTTTGTTTTAAAGGAAAAAATGAAGTGGTGGCAATGGCTCGGCATCGCGCTCGGTGCCGCGGCCGTCGGCTTACTGTCTATATAGTACAAAAAGCACAGATTTTCAAAAAAATCTGTGCTTTTTGTATTGACTTTTTACAGAGGAAATGTTAGAATGAAAGTGTATATTTTTATTTTTATTAAGGAGATTTCACACATGAAACGCACTCTGCTTGCACTTCTTTTGGCCGTTCTTATGCTGCTTTCGGCTCTGCCGCTCACAGTATTTGCCGAAGACGAGTGGCTGACCTTGTTGGACGGATATACCATCCAATACAAAAAAGTACCGAATGCCGATGGCTCCACCTACACCATCACCGTAAGCGACCCCGAGGGCGACGGACGAATTCCCGACCTCGTCTCGCTCTACACCACGATGCCTTGGCATGGCAAGGACGTAACCACCGTCATTTTTGACGAGACCATCGTCCACCTCGGCACGCGCACCATTTGTCTTACCAATGCCACCAACCAAAAGCTGCGTGAAATCCACTTCCTTGCGTCTTCGCTCACCAACGATCCCAATGCGGTCGTTGACTATTCGGGCGGCTGCTTCGCCACCGTACACGCCTACAGCACCTGGAAGATCGCGCTGGACTTGAACAAGTTCGCCGGCGTTTCTTACTATGAGGCCGAAGATTTTGATGCCAAGCACACGGATCTTTGGACCGTCAAGAATGCCGACGCGCCCAATCATGCAGACGCCGTTTTGGCCGCCACAACCGATTTTGCGGCACTTCCGACGCCCGCGCAAAACCAGCTTGTTGCCAGAAAAATGAAGCTGGACGCCATGAACGCCATCCTGAACGGCGAAAAGCCCGCGTATGACGACAGCCACGTTCTGTTTGACGGCGACACACTTCTGTGCGAAAAGGCGCTGAATACCGACGGCGTAACCTATACCGTGACCATCAGCGACCCGTTTGGCGACGGCGTACTCCCCATTCGCATTTCAAATGAGTACGCAAGTATGCCGTGGCACGATTATGATGTCACCACCGTTATTTTTGACGAGACCATCACCAAGCTCGTCTCGCTTACCGTCCGCCTCACCAATAGCCACAAGATCAAGGAAATTCACTTTAAGGCTCCCGAGGTGACCACCGTTGCCAACGCGATCGTGGACTATTCGGACGCCCCCGGCCGCTTGGCAACCGTTTACGCCTACAGCACATGGACGTATGCCTTGAACGCCAAATTTACCGGCGTTGTCTATTACGAGGCCAAGAATTTCATAGACGAATATGCGTCTCTTTGGACGCTGGAGCCCGTTGACGCCACCTTCTACGAGGAGCAGATTGCCGCCGCCGTGAACGCGTACACCTCGATTCCTCTGGTAGCCAAGGAGCAGTTGGCCGAGCAAAAGGCAAAGCTGGACGAATTGAGCGACGCCCTCGGTCTGGAAATGCCCGAGGTCAACGAAAAGCTGTTGTTTGATAACGAAACCGTTCTGTATGAAAAAACGCTGAACGAAGACGGCGAAACCTACACCGTCACGGTAAGCGATCCGCTTGGCAGCGGCGCACTTCCCGCGCGCATTGCCAGTGAGTACGAAAATATGCCGTGGCATGACTATGACGTCACCACCGTTATTTTTGACGAGACCATCACCTCGATCGTATCGCAAACCATCCGCCTTACCAATAGCCACAAGATCAAAGAGATCCACTTCAAAGCCCCCAAGGTAACCACGGCCGCAAACGCCGTTGTAGACTACTCCAATGCGCCCGGCCGCCAGGCAACCGTTTACGCGCACGATACCTTCACCTTTACGCTGGGGGACAAGTTCGCAGGCCTCGTCTTCTACGAGACGCTGGAATACCGCACCGCACACCAAGCGGTGTTTGCCCTGGGCGCAGGTGAGGCGGTAGCCAACCGCACCGCCATCTCGGCCGCCATTGCCGATTACATGAAGCTGACACCCGCCACGCAGGCGCAGCTTTCCACCGAAAAGGCAAAGCTGGACGAGCTGGGCGCGGCTCTGTCTCTCAGCGGAACCTGCGGCGACGCCATCACCTATCTGATCGATGATCAGGCACACATTCTTCAGATACTCGGAACGGGTGCTATGCCCGACTTCTCCTTGACTGCGGCACCTTGGAATGCCTATAAGGATTCCATTACCAAGATCGTCGTTGGCGAAAATATCACAACGGTCTCCACCGGTGCCTTCTCCGCCTTCACGGCTCTTGCCCGCGTGGACCTTCCCTCCACCGTCACCTCGATCGCATCCGGTGCTTTCCCGACCACGGCCTTCGAGCTTTACGGATGGTTGAACCACACAACCGGTCAGTTTGCCGAAGCCAATGACAACGTTTCGCTCAAGCTCAAGGAAATCCGTATCCTTTCGATCGGAAATAGCCATACGCTCAACTACTCCTCCTACCTGCCCAACATCTTCGAGGATCTTGCGGCAGACGTGGATACCGTCTTTACGCACCAGCGCATCGTCACGGGCGGCCGCCGTCTCATTTCGCGCGATTCGTCGGCAGCATCGGGCAATCACTATGACGCCGCGCACAACTTGGACAATGTGGCCAACAATTATGTCTATCCCGACACCGATGTCAGCCGCTATACCACCGCCTTTGCAAAAACCTGGGATATCGTAATTGTTCAGGACTATCACGAGTCCACGCAGTTCGGTGCAAGCTTCGCCACCGATATGGCAACCGTCATCGATTGGCTCCGCGAGGAAATCGAAGGAGCTAAGCTGGTTTGGTTTGCCGATTGGGTCGAAAACCTGAATACCAACACTTTTTCCTACGCCAATAGCTTGGCCGCCGTCAACGCCGTACAAGCGCTCGCCGACAAGCCCGACTACATCATCGTAGTTTCCACGATCGTTGAAAACGCAAGAAACACCTACTTCGGCACCAGCATGAACCCCGCAAACATCTGCACCGAAAAAACCGGCACCGAAAAGCTTCCTATTCTGGAGAGTGACGGCGCACACATGAGCTATGAGCTTGGTCAGTATATGTTAAGCAACGCGGTCATGTATCAGCTTTTGCAGCACTTCCGCGCATTCTTCCCGCTTCCCGATGACTTTGACTTCTTTGCACTGCAAAAGACCGACCCCGTTCACGCCGATTGGATCGGTGAATTCGCGCCCGAATACCGCGAGGTGATCGAGGAAATCTGTGTTCACTCCTATGAGAACCGCTTCGCCGAAACGGCTTCGCAATACGTTGTTGACCCCGCCATCGCCAAGCATGAGGCGCTGGAAGCACTCCTTGCCGACGTAGCCGTTCCCAAGGCCGCCACGGCAAGCATGCTGAGTGTGCTTTACAAGTCCGACGCCGTTGTGGACGCCATCAACGCGCTCGGTTTCTTGGTGGAGGCAAACGACATTGCCGTCACCTATGACGAGCAAACCGCCACCTACACCGTACACGTGGACTGCCAGTACGGCTACACCGTTTCCGAGGGTGTGACCTACACTGCCACGCTTTCCGAGGCGGATGCGTCGGCAGCCGTGATCGGCAGCACGAAATACGCCACCTTGAAGGAGGCGATCGAGGCCGCCGCAGACGGCGATACCGTTACGCTTGTTGACCACGTTACGCTCACAGAAGCCCTTGTCATAGCCGACAAGAGCATCACCGTGAACCTGAACGGAAACGAGATCAACGCCACGCAGAACGTCTTCTCGCTTTCGGACGGCGCCACGCTTACGGTACAAAACGGAACGATCAACACCTACGGCTCCAAGAGCTATGTGATCTTCTCCAACGAGGCCGCCGGCATCACCGTCGCCAATGCCACGCTTACGGCCTATGATAGCCGCGTGATCTACCACACCGCAAACGCAGGTAACGTAGATATCCTTGTAAAGAATGCCACGCTTGACGCCAAGAACGCCGTTGCGATCTTCTTGGCCGACAAGCAGGAGCCCAACGAAAGCTTCAACACGCTCACCGTTCAAAACGCTACCCTCACAGGAACCAGCGCCATCGACGCCAAACGCACGAACGTAACGATCACGGGCAATTCCGCACTCACCGCTACCGTAAGCGCGGCTATGCTCACAGGCTTCAAGAAGACGGGTGCCGCAGGCTATGCCATTGCACTCAGCGGCAACGAGGACTGTACCGTAGGCTCGATCACCGTCACGGGAGGTAGCTTCCGAGGCTTGATCGACATGGAGCCCGCGCAGGAGGGATACACCAACGCGGCAACCGTTGCCATTTCGGGCGGCACCTTTGACCGTCCCGTTCCCGCCGAATTCTGTGCCGACACCTATCTTCCCAAGGACAACGGCGACGGCACCTACGGCGTATATTCGACCGCCATTCCCGCACCTCCCGAAGACCTGCCCACCATGGACGCTTCGATCGTTTCCTATCAGGTGACCAAGGGTACGGACGGCCAGTTCTCGCTCCGTGCGATCGCAGGCCTCAACTCCTTGGATTACAAGAAGTTCGGCTATGAGGTCACGGTGACCACCAAGAACGCCGCAGGCAACGACGTGACACAAATCCTTACGGGTACCACCCTCAAGGCCTATAGCGCCGTTGCAGGTGGTGGTACGACCTACTCGATTGCCGATCTCTTCGGCTTCGAATATGCTTGTCTTGCCACGATCACGGGCCTGAATGTGAACTCCACATACACCAAGCTGGACATCCGCGCTTACGTCGTCGACGCCGACGGCGAGAAGATCTACGGCGAGACCGTCACGCTTCTCTACACGGGCACACTTGACGCGAGCGGATACCCCACCCTCTCCACCGTAAAATAAATACCCCAAGGAGCCGAGGCAGAAGCCTCAGCTCCTTTTCTGCCGCTCTCTAAACCTTCAGATTTTGATTTGTCGGTGTGTTGCGCAGAGACCCGCGAGGAAAGTTTTGATCCAACTTTTTCAAAAGTTGGCGCGGTCGAGGGCGCGGAGCCCTCGTCGCTCACCGCAGTGAGCGAAAGC
>JAZTWS010000181.1:0-3991 GCA_045636005.1 Eubacteriales bacterium
GCATTTTTTGCAAATTTCATCTTGAAGCGAGGACAAAAGCAAGCCTTCCCCTTTGGGGAAGGGGGACCGCGTGAGCGGTGGATGAGGTTAGCAAACGAAAGCTTTTTATGAAGACAACATCTCAATAAACTTCAATTTATAAACTTACAAAGGAGAGAAAGATGATCGAATATTTAAAAGCGTTGTTATTTGGCATCGTGGAGGGCATCACGGAGTGGTTGCCCATAAGCTCGACGGGGCATATGATTTTGCTTGACGAGTTTATTCATCTGACGGTAAGTGCCGACCCCGTGATCAACGCCGAATTTTACGATCTTTTTGAGGTTGTCATACAGCTTGGTGCGATCTTGGCGGTCATCGTGATGTATTTTGGCAAGCTCAATCCCTTTGCGCGCCTAAAGTCGGCCGACGAGAAGAAGCAGACCTGGGCGCTTTGGGGCAAGGTAGTTTTGGCGCTCCTACCCTCGATGGTATTGGGGCTTTTGCTTGACGATTGGCTTGACGCGCACCTGTATACGCCCACCGTGGTGGCGATCGCGCTTGTGGCGTACGGCGTGGTCTTCCTCTTTCTTGAAAAGATGCGTCCGAAGGGCGCGCTCGTAGAGGACACGGCGCAAATTTCGCTTGGTACCGCGCTCCTCATCGGTCTTTTTCAGTGCTTGGCGATGATCCCCGGCACCTCGCGCTCGGGCTCGACCATTCTCGGTGCGATGCTTTTGGGGCTTTCGCGCCCTGCCGCCGCCGAGTTCTCGTTCTTTCTTGCAATCCCCACCATGGCCGGTGCAAGCCTGCTCCGAGGACTCAAATTCGTGGAATTTACGCTCGAAAATGGGGTGTCTTTCCCCACTTCCGCGTGGATTGTCCTTCTTGTTGCCACCGTGGCGGCCTTCGCCGTATCGCTTGCCGCCATCAAATTCCTTACCGACTTTGTCAAGAAGCATAGCTTTGCGCCCTTCGGCGTCTACCGCATCGCGCTCGGCCTGCTTCTGCTGATCGCCTTCGCGGCGATGAAAAACGAGGTTGTGTTTGCCGCATGACCGAGAAGTTAAGAATCCCCTACCCCGTGATCGTGGAGGGGAAGTACGATAAAATTAAGCTTGACGCCGTGATGGAGGGGCAGATTTTGACCACCGACGGCTTCGGACTTTTCAACCATAACGAAAAGCTGGCGCTTTTCCGTCGGCTTGCCGAAAAGAGCCGCGTGATCGTCCTCACCGACAGTGACGGCGCGGGCAAGCTCATTCGCTCGAAGATCACGTCGGCGATACCCGCCGACCGCCTCGTGCAGCTCTATATTCCCAAGGTGAAGGGCAAGGAAAAGCGCAAGACCACAGGCTCGGCCGAGGGTACGCTCGGCGTGGAGGGCATGGAAACGGCACTCCTATATGAGCTTTTGGCGCCTTACGCGATAAGCACCGACGGCGAGGACTCGCCCGACAAAGCGCGCGCCGCCTATTTTGAAAATCCGCTCTCCAAGACCGACTTTTTCATCGACGGGCTCACAGGCGGCGAGGATAGCCGGGAAAAACGCAACGCGTTCGCCGAAAGCTTGGGGCTTCCGAGCGGCATGACCGCCAACGCACTCCTCGCGGCAACCAAGCTCCTTTTGACGTATGAGGAATACCTCGAAAAAATGGGGAGAAGCGAATAAAGAGAACGCAAGGGGGACTTTAAAAGTCCCCCTTGCGTTCTCTATTCTCAATAAAACGTAGCAATTTCTTCCTTGGGCGGATCGGTGTGTGCGAGCGATTTTATGAGCAAAACGGGGCCGCGACGCTCGTAAAGCGGGTGCTTTTTGAGCGCTACGGTAGCCGTAGCCATCAGCCATTCGCCGTCGGCGTAGTGCGAGGCACCGCTATATTCGCAAACGAGGCCCGAATAGGCCACGTCATCGGCGCAGCAGACCATGATCGGCCGTCCGAGTGCCATCTCGCCCGCGCGGAGCTTGGGATTTTTGGCCACGAGGCCGCGGAATTTCACGGTTTTGCCCTCGTAATCCTCCAAATGCTCGCCAAGGTCGCGGTAAAAGAGCGCGAAATCTATGTCCGCGATCTCGATCACGGCGGCGTTTTTGTCGAAGGGCATGGGATCCTCGATCTCGTCGCGCTCGATGGTGCCGTCGCTGTGGTCGTACACGATGTCGGCCTGCCGCGAGACGCCGCGCACCAGCTTGTGATAAGGCATAATGTCCGCGCCGTGCGGCACGCGGTTGAAGATGGCCAAGTCGCAGGAGCGAAGCTTGTCCACCGTTTGCGTGCGCATATTGGCGTTGTAGGTGAGAATGGTGGTCGAATCGAAGAAGGCGAACTCCTGCGCCACCGCCAAGGGCGGCGTGAGCGCCTCAAAGAGCAGGTCAAGCGGCCACATACCGTTGTATTCGACCATGATCTGATTGGCGTTATGCTTGGAAACGAGCGACAGAAGAAGCGCGCCCGAAAGATCCTCGGGCTCCTCCACCACCTCGCAGAAAATGTCCGCGGAGCCGAAGCGCGTGGGGTCGTACTCCTCCTCGCCCTCCTCGCAAACTAAGAGGAGCGTGCGTCTGCCCTCGACGAAATCGCGGTTTTCAAGCGTTTCTTGGATAAATTTGGTCTTTCCCGCGTCGAGAAAGCCGGTGAACAAAAAGACCGGAATGGGTTGCTTTGCCATATCTTTCACCTCACAGACCGAAAAGCTCGGCAAGCGAATGCTCGCAAAGCTGCGAGCCGATCACGCAGAGACGTCCGATGACGTCAGCCGCGCCCTCGCGCACGCGCACCTCGCCGGGTACGTAGTCAAAGTGGAGCCAAACGCCTCCCTCGCCCGCCACGATGCCCTTGGCGCGCAGTACGGTGCCGTACGTTTCGTTCTCCAGCGCGGCAAGTGCTTGCTCCAAGCCTGCCTTGGTAAAGGCTTTTGCCGTCTCGCGACCGAAGGTCGAAAAGACCTCGTCGGCGTGGTGATGGTGGTGTTCGTGGTCATGATGATGCTCGTGGCAATGGCATTCCTCACCGTGCTCGTGGTGGTGATGCTCATGGTCATGATGATGCTCATGCTCGTGATCGTGGCAGTGACATTCCTCACCGTGTTCATGGTGGTGATGGCAGTTGTGTTCTTCCCCGTTTTCGTGGTCGTGGTGGGGATGATGCTCGTGACAATGGCACTCTTCGCCGTGTTCGTGGTGATGATGGTGCTCGTGCTCGTGTTCGTGCTCGTGTTCGTGCTCATGCTCGTGGCAATGGCAGTGGCACTCCTTTTGCGCCATCTCGTCGGCAAGGTGCGCCATCTCCTTTTGCAGCGTATTGCCCTCGGACACGGCCGCCAGGATCTGCGCGCCGTCAAGCGACTCCCAAGGGGTCGTTACGATGGCGGCGTGCACGTTATGCTCGCGCAGAAGCGCCACGGCGGCGGCCAGCTTGTCCTCGCGCATACCGTCCGTACGGCTGAGCACGATCGCATTCGCGTTTTCGATCTGGTTGTTATAAAATTCACCGAAATTCTTCATATAGATCTTGCATTTCGACGCGTCGGCTACCGTGATGAGCGAGCCGAGTACGACGTCATCCGAAAGCACGCCTCGGACCGCGCCCACAACGTCCGAAAGCTTGCCCACGCCTGAGGGCTCGATGAGGATGCGGTCAGGCTGAAAGCGCGAGAGTACCTCCGAAAGCGACTTCTCAAAGTCGCCCACAAGGCTGCAGCAGATGCATCCGCTGTTCATTTCGGTGATCTCGATGCCCGATTCCTTTAAAAAGCCGCCGTCAATGCCGATCTCGCCAAACTCGTTCTCAATGAGAACTACCTTCTCGCCAACATACGCTTCCTTTAAAAGCTTCCCGATCAGCGTGGTCTTCCCCGCGCCTAAAAAACCCGAAAACACGTCGATCTTTGTCATATGATATGTCTCCTTTTATATCTGCAAATTGAAGTTTATCGGGATGGCTACGCTTAAACCAAGCGAGGAAAGTTTTGGTCAAGCTTTTTCAAAAGCTTGCGGGGGTTGGAAGTCGGA
>JAZTWS010000182.1:0-3427 GCA_045636005.1 Eubacteriales bacterium
CACCCGAGGCACCAAAGTCGAGTTCGCTACGCGACCTCGGATAACAAATTGGTTTTGCACCAAAGGCGCAAATTTGCTTCGCAAACCCCAATTTGTTACGAATAAATCGCTTTGCAAAGAAACGCCGTTTTCTTGGGGCGCTGCCCCAACCCCCGCAACCCTTTGAAAAGGCTTGACCGAAACTTTCCTCGCTTGGTTTAAGCGTAGCCATACCGATAAACTTCAATTTGACGATAAAAAAAGAAGCCGATTACGGCTTCTTTTTTGTTTTTATGCTATCCCAATATTGCTCGGACGCGGCTTCTTGGCGGTTTTTGCCGAAGGTGTAGTAGGTCTTGCCGACAAGGTCGCGGGGGAGATATTGCTGCGCCACATAATGATTTTCAAAATCGTGTGGGTACTTGTAGCCCTTGTAGAGCGGGCTTTGCAGGTGAGGCGGCGGCGTTACGCCAAGTCCTGCCTGCACGTCGGCCGTGGCGTCGTTGATGGCGCAGTAGGCCGAATTGGACTTGGGCGAGGTGGCAAGCAGAATGGCCGCGTGTGCCAGCGGAATACGCGCCTCGGGCATTCCCAGCTCCTTGGCCGACTCCACGCACGCGCGTGTTACGGCGGCGGCAAGGGGGTAGGCAAGACCAATGTCCTCCGATGCGATGACCTGCAAGCGTCGGCAGACCGAAATGAGCTCGCCCGCCTCCAAAAGCTTTGCCAAATAGAAGGCGGTGGCGTCGGGATCCGAGCCGCGAATAGATTTTTGCAGGGCAGAGAGCAGATCGTAGTGTGTGTCGTCGCTGAAATTGCCAACGCCCGAGCGGAATTGCTCGACGGCATTCTCGTCAATGACCTCATCGGCGGCGTAGTAAGCGTTTTCGAGGAGGCCGATGGCGCGCCTTACGTCACCCGACGTCATGCGCGCGATCTTGAGAAGCACCGACTCGTCAACCGTCTTTTGCGTGCCGCCCTCGCGGTTGAGATATTCCAAAGCGCGAAAAAGCGCCCCCACACAAGCAGCGGGAGCTACGGGTTTGAATTCAAAAAGAGACGAGCGCGAGATGATCGCATTGTAAACGTAAAAATGCGGATTCTCGGTCGTGGAGGCGATCAGCGTCACTCTGCCGTCCTCAATATATTCGAGAAGCGACTGTTGCTGCTTCTTGTTGAAATATTGGATCTCGTCGATATACAGAAGAATGCCGCCTGCGCCGAAGATGTTGTTGGTTTCGGCAAGAATGTGATGCACGTCCGACAGTGACGCGGTGGTGGCGTTGAGCTTATGGAAGCTCATGCCCGATTCCGCCGCGATCACATGGGACGCCGTGGTTTTTCCCGTACCCGGAGGGCCGAAAAAAATCATGTTGGTAATTCTGCCGCTGCCGACCATGCGGCGTACAACGCCGTTTGCGCCGAAAAGATGATCCTGACCGACAATATCGTCGAAGGACTTCGGGCGCAAAAGGTCAGCAAGCTGGGCGTTTTTCATGTAAAATTACTGCTGGATGGGGCCAAAGCCTTCGGCGTTGTCCTCACCAACCGAAAGGGTTTCGGTGTCAACAACTTCAGGCTCGGTGGTCTCGGGAGCCTCGGTAGTCTCGGGAGCCTTGGTGGTCTCATCGCCGGGCTCGGTTGCATCGGTGGGATCGGTCTCGCCGGGCTCGGTCGTGTTGTCGGTATTCTCTGTGCCTACATCGGGCGTAGTCTCGTCGGGCGTGTTGTCACATGCTACGAAGGTGAGACAAAGAAGAACGGCCAGAAGAGCAATCAAAATCTTTTTCATGTTAAAAACTCCTTTTTGTTTATGAATATAAATCATTTTATCATATTATTTGGCTCTTGTCTATAGTTTTTTTGTTTTTTTTTTGTATTTTTGTGTCGATCTTAAGCAATTGCATTGGGTGTGCCTCGGCGTGACGCTCCAGAAGGACAAAGCAAAGCACCGCCATCATGCCGAAGGGGACGGGCATAAATTCGCCGGGGTCGGTCATCGAGTAGAGAAAGAGCGAAAGGGCGGTGAGCGCAAGGGCTCTACTGCGGTGGTCGGGGAAGAAGGTCATAAGGCGCGCGCGAATGCCGAGGTGGAGCGTGTACGCGGCGACGCCGAAAAGCCCCATGCTGCCGAGGATCTGCGGGAAATACATATGATACCAGCAGATACAACCCGTTTGATGCCCGTAAAGGTCGATGTTGTTTTGCGAGAGAATGCCGACGCCAAAGAGGGGATGTGAGAGGAAATCCTGCTCGGCGCGGAAAAGCAATTTGAAGCGCACCTCGTTCAAGTCCAGTGTGGTGAGCGAGTGCGGGAAGTCTTTCAAGAATGCCGAGAGCTTCTCGCTATCAAAAATGGCAAGCAGTCTTGGTAGGATGAAAAGCAAAAGTGCCAGCGAGGCAATCAGAAGAAGCGCATTTAAGAGCTTGGGGAGCAGGCCATGCCCGCGGCGGAAATAGAAAACGAGGCAAAGCACCAGCAAGAGCGTGCCGAAAAGAAGCGCAGTTCTTGAGGTGGTAAGGCAAAGCAGCAGATAGATCCACAGACCAAGTGCGAAGGAAAAGAGCTTTGACACAAGCGGCAATCCCTTCTTGCCCGCGAAATAGAAGGGGGCGGGCAGACCCATGATCATGATGTTTGCCAGCGAGTTGCGGAAGAAGGTGGTGTTGCGGAACTCCACGAAATCGAAGTCCTCGCCAAAGGCGGCAAGCAATGTGCGCAGCATAATAAACGAGCAGATGAGGCCCGTGAAGAGCATCTGCCAGAGAAAATGCTCGTATACGTCGTAGTCCTTCATTCTTTTATAATGCGAAGAAAAGAGAAGATACAGAAGGATCATGCCGAAGGAGAGGCCAAAGTAGTAGAAGATGTTCTCGGCGTTGGCGAAGGGGGAGGGGTTGGCGCATCCGAGGCCGCCGAGGAGAATGGCCGCGCTTGTAGCAAGAAGCCCTACGAGCGTGGCGCCGTTTCGAAGCGGCTTGCGGTAGACCGTCAGGTGAAAAACAAACGCAAGCGCAGGCGGGATGCCCCATGGGATGATGTAAGGAAGAATGCCTTCCCACTCCCCAAACAGCGTGGAGCCCTGACACATGACGGCAAGGAAGGGCATCATGGCGGCGGCAAAATCGTCCGACAAAAAGAGCGCGAGCGCGAAAAACTGCGCGTTTATGACAAGTGCCGTCATGGTATAGTCCGAGCCAAGCCACGAGAAGATGCAGGCCACGAGCGTGGGAAGCAGCATAAAGGCTGGCGACAGCAAAAAGCCGCGCACCGCGCGAAGCGGCGCGGGAACTCGGCTCATTTTTGCGTTTGCCTTTATGGTGTTGTCGGCAGGGAAAAAGTACGGACTTGTCATAACTCTCTCTCGGTTGATAAATTGAAGTTTATCGGTGTGTTTAAAAAGCAAAAGTTATAAAGCATTTGCAGATTTTGATCGTTGCGCGGGCT
>JAZTWS010000183.1:0-18518 GCA_045636005.1 Eubacteriales bacterium
CAAGCCCCGAGCTATCCATAAAATGAATTCCCTCCAAATCTACAATGAGTTTTAGAGGACGCTTTTCCGAAATCAGCTTGTCTATGCTCGTGCGAAAACGAACGGCGTTATGATGATCGATCTCGCCACGCAAAATAACGGTCATGTTTTTGCCATCTGTTTTTTCTTCAATACTTCCTTCTTTTTGTATCATATTCTCTGCTCCTTTTTTCGTTCAAGATCATTGTATCATGAAAGAAATAAAATCTTTGTCGAAATCGGGAGTCTTGTCAAATTCTTTCATTATGCAAAAAAAGGATCGTCCATGAAAACGATCCTTTTTCGATTATATTTTTACAAATCCTTTTTTTGCTAGTTTTCGAAGCTGTTCCGTGCATGTCACGTTATATTTTTGTATGCGTCCTTCTGCAATTGTCTTTTGCCAATACCGAATCGGGCGCATTGCGGTTCTCACCAAAAAAAGACTTACTCGAACGATCGGTCTTGCTACACAAGCGAACGCCCAATATATGCCCTTTCCAATCTTTGCGGACAAAGGCTCTGCAATCCTGCCAAACAAAATTCCAAAGCTATGACGATATAACCAAAAACCAAAAATCACCGCCATTACCGAAAAGGCTCGAAGCCGCCCTTCGTTATAGTAAAACAGAATGACCGTGATGAAAAATCCCGCCACAAAGCAAAAAAGTACGTCTCTCACACCTTGTAGCACGCCTTTGGGGACACTCCTTCCCCTCTTCTTTTGTCTTATATGGGACACAATTTTATCAAGGAAATACAAAAAATCATTTCCAAGACCAAGCACCGCACCAAGCACAAAGGAAAGCATAAGCACCCGAAAAAGAATAAGGGGCTCGGTTCTCATTTCACAAGTCTCTCCCAAAAGCTTCTTTTCTCATTGCTCGTCGGCTCGGCATAGAAAATGCCGTCGATCTTCCCTTCCAGCAAAACTATGCCGCGCTCTACGTCCAACATTTTCACATGAAGATCGCTTCCTTCTACCGTCATGTCGCCGCCAAAGGTTGTAAGCTGCACGGTGGACTCATCAAATCCAATCACGTCCTTCACGCCGTCCACCGTCATCGCCTTACGGTTGGTAACGCGGATCTCGTGTAAATTTTTTTCACGTAAAACTTGTGCCTCGTTCATAGGTCCCTCCATAATCGTAATAATATACTTTATGAAAAGGAGCCTCTATATATGAGACTAATCGTCAATTACCTCGTAAAGCGTGTCGGCCTCATTTTTGCCCACCTGCTCGCGCACGTCCTTCACGCGAACACGAAGCGTGCGACCGCCAAAGGAGACCTCGATAACGTCACCAACCTTTACTTGATAAGACGCTTTGGTTACTCTTCCGTTTACGGCAATACGCTCGGTATCACAAGCGTCGTTTGCCACGGTTCTTCTTTTGATAATTCTTGAAATTTTTAAATATTTATCCAGTCTCATTTTCCCACCTCGATAGAATCAGGCAGACAAAGCCTTTTTCGCTTTACCTGCCTGAATCGTAATGCACTTTTTACGAATTACTTAATGGAATCCTTAAGGCCCTTGCCTGCAGCAAAAGCGGGAGTCTTGGAGGCTGCGATCTTGATTGCCTCGCCGGTCTTGGGGTTGCGGCCGATTCTCTCGCCTCTGGTCTTAACCTCGAAGGTACCAAAGCCGATAAGCTGAACCTTATCGCCATTCTTAAGAGCATCTGCAACAACGGTCGTGAACGCGTTGAGAGCTGCCTCTGCATCCTTCTTCTTGAGGTTGGCGGAAGCTGCGATTGCTTCGATGAGCTGAGTCTTGTTCATGATAATACACCTTTCCTTTTTTCTTGTACCGTACAATTCGGCACTTTTTTTCTATTATACCATTTTTATTTCAATAAATCAAGAGGATTTTCGCAATTTTACCAATTTTTTATTCAATTTTTCTTGTTTTTTTCCCAAATTGTATCAAGTTCTTGGAGCGAGCATTCTTTTATATCCCGATTTTGCGCAATCACCTCGTTCTCGATTGCTTGAAAACGCGAAATAAATTTATCGGTTGCTCGCACAAGTGCCTCCTCGGCGTCTACGTCAAGCTTACGGCAAAGGCTGGTTATGCTGAGAAGAAGATCTCCGATCTCCTCGGAAATAGCCTCCTTATTTCCCGATTCCATTGCCTCGGATACCTCCACAAGCTCTTCGGAAATTTTATCCATCACACTTTCCGTGTCGGGAAAATCGAAACAGGAGGCCTTTTTACCAACTTTGGTTGCGCGCATCAGCGCGGGAAGCATATGCGGAATGGCGGTCAGCTTATCGGTTACCGTCTTGCGACTCTTTTCGTCGCTCTTGATGGCCTCCCAATTTTTCAAAACCGTTTCGGAGTTGTCGGCATTGACATCAGCAAAAACGTGGGGGTGACGATGGATAAGCTTGTGGCAGATCTCATTCGTCACATCGTCTATCACGAACTGACGATCCTCCGCGGCGATCTGCGCGTGAAACACCACCTGAAGCAAAACGTCACCAAGCTCCTCCTGAAGAAGCGTGGGGTTTTGGGTGTCGATCGCTTCTATGACCTCGTAGGTTTCCTCAATAAAATCGTTTCGTATACTCGTGTGCGTTTGTTCACGATCCCAAGGGCAACCGCCCTCACCGCGAAGAAGCTTCACGATCTCTACAAGATCCGAAAAACCATACGCATCCTTCTCAAGAAGCTCTTTTATAATATCCTCTCTGTTCATTTTTTCTATCCTTTCTTTTTTCGTTTTTTATAAATCTCAAGGAAACCAAAAGCCCAAGTATTTTTTCACCGTAAGGAAGCATTCGCACCTCGCGTTCACGGTATACCCCCATTTTTCCTCCGATCCAAAGATAAAGAAGACCGCAAAGCAAAATACTGAGAAGAAGACTCCCCCCAGAAGACATCCTCTCGCAAAGAAAACGCCATACTGCAAAAGCGGCACCAACCGAAAGAAAGGATGCGAGCATAGGAGAAAAGGAGAGTAAAAACATATCGAAGCGAATGCCTGTATGACGGTCAATAAAATATAAATTCATGCCGACCGCCACCGTGTTGCAAAGGAGCGTGCTGATAGCCGCACCGTAAATTCCGATCTGTGAAATTCCCATCAAGAGATATGCCGAAACGATCTTCACCGCAAGGCCTATTGCCATGGAGAAAATCGGAAGCGAAGCCTTGCGATATGCCTGCAAAATGGCATTGGTAATTCCCATAAGGCATGAGGAACACACCGAAAAAGCAAGCACCGTAAGCTGCGGAGCCGCCATAGCCACAGCGCTTTGTTCACCCACGAATAAAAGCGAAAGAAGCGGCTTTGCAAACAGTGCCATCCCCACCGAGCAAGGCAAGGCCAAAAATAAACACATCTTAAAAGAGGAAACGATCAGATCGCGACTCCGTTCCTCATCCCCTCTTTCCGCCGCTGCAGTAAGCATAGGAACAAGCGAAAGCGCAATTCCCGTCACAAGAGAAGACGGAAGATTATAAACGGGTACCGCAAGCGTGCTATAGCAACCGTAAGTGGCAGCTGCTACCAAACTTTCGTAACCCGTCGTTTGCAAACGTCGCAAGATCATGCTCATATCTACCACACGCGCAAGTCCCGACAAAGAGGAGCTAATCGTGACGGGCACCGCCAAAAGCACCAAACGGCGAAGAATCTCCTTCGAGGAATCGGTTTCGCGCAACGTATCCAAACCAAGACCGTATACTGCGGAAACGCGCTTCGTTAGCAACAAGTAGATCATGGAAAGAAGACAGGCTGCCGAAAGACCGAGCGCCGCATAAGCCGCACAAATCTCGGTCGAGCATCCCGCCCGTTTGGCGAGAATGGCAAAAAGCAAGCCAAGCGTCAGCTTTCCAAGAGCTTCGATCACTTGGGAGAGCGCCGTTGGCCGCATATTCTGACCGCCCTGAAAATAGCCGCGCATGGCTCCCGAGATACAGACGAAAAATACGGTGGGCGAAACGGCGAAGATGGCAAGTCTTGCCTTGGGGCTTTCCAAAAGCCCGGAAAACAAAGATGCACCGAACCCCATTACAAGCGCACCGAGCACGCCGAGCACAACGAAAATCCAAAGGGAGATCCTATGTATCTTATCCACGTTTCGCCCCTTGCCTGCCGCAAGGCTCTCGGAGATCAGAATGGAGACGGCCACAGGAAGACCTGCCGTTGACACCACGAAAAAGAGCGCGTAAAGCTCGTACGCGGCGTTAAAATACCCCATTCCCTCCGCTCCGAGAATTTTCAAAAGCGGAATCTTATACACAAGTCCCACGACCTTAACGGCTATCACGGATAGCGTAAGTGCCGTTACTCCCAAAGCAAACCGTTTCTGCGAAAGCTCGCCGTTCATTCCATCACCGACCTATCAGTCAAAATAATGTTTGATAACGTCCTTTGCCTCGTATTTCAGCTTTTCAATATCTATCGTGGTATATTCCCCGTTTTTATACAAGATCTTACCGTCCACCATCGTCATGCGCACGTCGGAGGAATCCGCGCTGTACGCCACGGTGGTTTCGTATCCGTAGGACGGAATATTATGAAGCGAATCCAAATCAATCAGGATAAGATCCGCTTTTTTTCCTACCTCAATTTTGCCGCAATCCGCACGTCCCTGCGCCATGGCACCGCCAAGCGTGGCCAAACAACAAACCGTATGCGCATCGGTGGCGTCTGCCCTGCGAGTTACGCCCTTGTGAAGAATAGCCGCAAGCTTCAGTTCCTTAAAAATATCCAAATTATTATTGGATGCCGAACCGTCTGTACCAAGCGAGACATTTACGCTGCGTGCAAGCATCTTTTCAAGAGGCATCACACCACTTCCGAGCTTCAAGTTGCTTACGGGATTGTGGGAAACATAAACGCCCTTTTCCCGCATGATCTCCATATCTTCCTCGCTCACAAAAACACAATGAGCGGCACAGAACGGCGAGTCGAGAAGTCCCGTATCCTTGGCAAACGCGATCGGCGTTCTGCCTCCGCGGCGCATTTTACATTCCTCATGCTCCTTTTCGGTTTCGGATATATGCATCTGAATGGCCAAGGAATGCTCCTTGGCGTATTCGGCAACCGCACGGCACATTTTTTCGGTATTGGTATATTCCGCGTGTAAGCTCATGTCCACGCGAATTCTACCGTTTTCGGCTAGGTGATAATCGTGAACGAGTTTGTCACTCTCGATAAAGCGGAAGCTTTCTTTTGGCACCTCGTTCTCGTCAAAGGAGACGATCGAGCGCGCAAGGTTTGCCTTGATGCCCGACTCAATGGCGGCGCGCGCCACCACGTCCTCGAACATATACATATCTGAAAAAGAAACAATTCCACCTGCAAGCATTTCGGCAATCGAAAGCATGGTTCCCGTATAGACCGAACGCTCGGTCAGTTTGTCCTCGGCGGGAAAAATTTTTTCATTTAACCATCGGTCAAGCGGAAGATCCTCACCGTACCCGCGAAAAAGCGACATCGCGGCGTGACAGTGCGAGTTATAAAAGCCCGAGAAAAGCAGATTTCCCTGCCCGTCAATAACCTCGTCATACGCCTCCCCCCACGGCTCGGTACCAATATAAGATATCTTATCGTCCGTAATACCTACGTTGACCGCTTGGTCGCCAAAGCCGTATTCCTCGGACAGCTTTACATTTTTGATCCACGTCTTCATTTTTTACTCCATTCCGTGCTTTCGGTAATATTCCATCACCGCCTCGGCGTTCTTTTCACTGAGGTCTCGGCTCAAATATTCATACGGATATTTGTCGTTGAAAACACGTTCAATCTCAATTTTCCCATCCTTGTCGGCATGGTAGTCCACAAGCTTGGTCACCGCTCCTGCACCGGCCGCCAAAATCGTATGAACCTCCTCCATCATATAGACGTTATACAGTCCCTCATAGCCTTCTTTCGAAAAACCGACGTTTTCGAAGTTTCCGATGGTGTTTTTCTGACGATACATATAATAAGGAAGATAATCGGCCTGAAGCGCGCGAAGCTGCGAATAATCCACGCATTTTCCGACGTCGCCGCCCGTGATCGAATAGATATGGCTATCCTTACGAAGAATATCCGCCGATTTTTTCACGCAGAAGGTGTGCACAGTGATATTTTCGGGAGCAAGAAAAACAATCTTATCAAAGGTAGAAGCAAAGCGCGAGAAAGAATCCCCGGGAAGACCTGCAATGAGGTCGGTATTGATACACTTTATGCCCGACTCCTTGGCAATATGATACGCGCGATAAAAGTCCTCGGCCGTGTGTGCGCGGCCAATATTGGCCAACACGCTTTCACAAAGCGACTGTGCATTTACGCTGACGCGGGTGACACCAAACTTCTTGGCAATCGCCAGCTTTTCAGACGTGATCGTATCGGGACGTCCGGCTTCGTAAGTAAATTCCTCCAACTTATCCACATCGGTATTTTTGGCAACCGTGGATAAAAGGACTTCCATTTGCTGCTCGGTAAGAATTGTAGGCGTACCTCCGCCAACGTAAACTGTCTTCACATGAAGATCAAGACGTCTCACCGTTTCAAAAATGCGGTCGATCTCCGCACAAAGCCGAACGAGATATTCGGGAATCAAAGAAAGAAGTCGCTTGGAAGTATAAGAAACAAAGGAACAGTAAGAACATCTGGAGGGACAGAACGGAATGGAGATATAGATACTGCAATCCTTCGACGAAGGATTGCCTATGATTTCCTTTTCCTTGCGTGCTACGTCAACGGCAAGACCCGCCTTTTTGGGTGTAACCATATACTCCGAGGAAAGCGTTTTCTTCACACGCGTCTTACTCATGCCGTGATTCAACATCTCCATAGCAACCTTGGAAGGACGCACGCCAACGAGCATGCCCCACGAGGGCTTATAGCGCATAAGCTCACCGCCTGCGGCAATTACGGCACTACCGATCGCCAGCTTTTTGGTGCGCTCCTTCGTTACCAACTCGTTAAAAAACGACTCTTTGGTAGCCTCGACCATACGATCTCCAAGCGTGAGACGCGCGATTGCCGTCGCCTTTTCCTCATCGCAAACCAATTTCAGATATAGTACGGGTGTTTCTGGTGTAATCTCCTCATCCTCGGGAAACTTTATCCCGGGGAAAAAGATCATACACAGCGTCTGGACGTAATATCGGTTGATATCCCCATCAAAATACAGCTTCATTGTTCTCGTTCCTTTATTTTTTAATCAGCACTTTACTATCCATCACGATCGTAATTGGGCCGTCCCCAAAAATATCCACCTTCATTTCGGCACCGAAAACGCCGGTTTCCACGGGTTTGCCAAGCTGCGCCGAAAGAAGTTTGCAAAAGTCCTCATATAGCTTCTCCGCCACAGCCGGAGCCGCCGCCGCAAGATAATCGGGACGATTGCCGTGCTTATAGTTGGCAAGAAGCGAAAAGTTGGAAACCACCAACGCCTCACCGCCGATGTCCAAAAGCGAAAGATTCATTTTATCGTTTTCGTCGTTGAAAATGCGAAGCTTTGCGATCTTCGCACTCAAAACCTCGGCGTCCTTTTCGGTATCCTCCTCCGAAACGCCGAGCAGGATCGCAAGTCCCTTCTCACACTTTCCAACAATCTGACCGTCCACGCTCACCGACGCGTGGCTCACTCTTTGCAAAACCGCTATCATAAAAAGTCCTTTCCTTTAAGGTAAAAGTTCCACTGTCCCCCTACGCATATCCTCTCGTAACGTCGATAACGTCCTTGAGAGATTTCAATCGAGACACGATCGAATGATAATGCTCCGTATTTTTACAACTGATCTTCAGGTTAAGAATCACCTGCTCCTCACCGCGCTTTACCGTGTTGACCGAAAGGATCAGCACCTTCATGTCGGCAAGTGCCACCGAAACGTCGGCCAAAAGACCGATGCGGTCGTACGAAACGATCTGAAGAAGCGCCTCATATACGCCGTCGTTCTGCCGCGCGCCGCCGTTCTCCCAATGCGCCTCTACCCAACGTGTAGGATCGTAGGATTCGTTTCTTGCGGCCAACACGTTCGGGCAATCCTTTTTGTGAATGGAAATGCCGTATCCTTTGGTAATAAAGCCAATCACACTATCGCCCGGCAACGGGTTGCAGCACTTGGCAAACTTGACCATACATCCGCTCTCACCGTCCACCACGATGCCGCTATTGGATTTCAAGTTCTTGGCGGGGGCGGCGAGCTTAATGTTCTGCTCGGTAATGGCCTCCTTTTGCTCGGCGATCTCGTCCTTAAAGAATTTATCAAATTCGTCCTTGATCTTCGGGAAGACCTTGGTCAGCAAAAGCTCGCCGTAACCCAGTGCGTTGTAAAAATCGTCACAGATATTATAGCCGAGCCTTTGTGCCACGTTCCATGTAAGATCATCACGATTCTTCTCGGTATAGTTCTTAAAGGTTTTCTTCAACTCGTTGTCGATCATACCCTTGCCAAGCAGGATATTGTCGGGACGCTTTTCCTTTTTATACCATTGACGGATCTTATTGCGCGCCTCGCTGGTCTTTACGATCTTGAGCCAATCACGGCTTGGCCCTTTACTGTTTTGCGAGGTAAGGACCTCAACGATCTCACCGTTCTCCAAAATGCGATCGATCGGAACGATCATACCGTTGATCTTGGCACCGATCATTTTATGTCCTACGGCCGAATGGATCGCGTAGGCAAAGTCGATGGCTGTTGAGCCTTGCGGCAACTGAACGACGTCACCCTTTGGCGTAAACACGAAAACTTCGTCGTGGAAAATATCGGTTTTGATCGCATTCAGAAATTCGTCGGGGTCGTGCGTATCGTTCTCGGTCTCGATAAGCTTGGATACCCACGCAAGCTTCTTATCCATCTCCTCCTTGGAGCTGGCACCCGATTTATACTTCCAATGCGCCGCGATACCGTACTCGGCAATATGGTGCATTTCCCACGTACGTATCTGCACTTCAAAGGGAATGCCGTCACGACCGATAACTGTCGTATGAAGCGAACGGTACATATTGGGCTTTGGCGTAGAAATATAGTCCTTAAATCTTCCGGGAAGCGACTTGAACATTTCATGAATCAGACCCAAAGCAAGATAACAGTCGGCCTCGGTGTTCACGATGACTCGCAATGCATAAAAGTCGTAGATCTCGTCAAAGCTCTTGTTCTGGTTATACATTTTTTTGTAAATGCTGTAAACCGACTTAATTCTTCCCTCAAGCGTAAACTCTACGTGATTTTCGGTGAGCTTTTGTTCCACCGTGGTTCGAATATTATCAATAAAGTTGACGTTTTGTCCGTATTTTCTTTCAATGTCAGATTTGACCTCATCAAAACCGATTGGGTCGAGATACGAAAGGCTTATGCTTTCCAGCTCTTGCTTGATCTTTTGCATACCGAGACGGTGCGCCAAGGGTGCGTACACCTGCATCGTCTCAAGCGCGGTAATACGACGCTTTGCATCAGGCTTCACCCCAAGCGTACGCATATTGTGAAGACGGTCACAAAGCTTAATAAAGATCACGCGGATATCCTTAGACATGGCAAGAAGCATTTTCCGAATGCTCTCGATATGCGCTTCTTCCTTGTCTTCAATCTGCATAATGACGATCTTGGTAAGACCGTCTACAAGCAGTGCTACGTCGGGACCAAACATTTTTCGGATTTTTTCAAGATCGGTCTTCTCTGCGCAATCCTCTACCGTATCATGCAGAAGCGCGGCGCAGATCGAGTCGGTATCAAGACCGAGCTCGGCCACGATCTCGGCCACCGAAAGCGGATGCGAAATATAGGCCTCTCCGCTGACGCGGAACTGCCCCTCGTGTAAGCTCGCTGCATATTCGTATGCTTTCTGAATCTTTTCTATATCGTAACGATCCTTTGACAAAATGCCAAAAAGACGCTTTTTTAATATTTCCACTTCATTATGCTCGGGCATGATGAAAAGCTCCTTTCGGGAATTTACTGTAAAACGGTCAAATACACTGTGTCATCAAGCGCGCAAGAATTTGAGAATCCTCAAGATTTACCTTGCCGCTTTGCGAATTGAGACGAATTGTGAGAAGATTTCTACTTCTCTCCACTTGGCAAAGCTTCATTTCGTTCAGAACATCCAACATCAAGCGAAGTTTCACAAAATTCATGCTTTCGTTTTCGGCACGAAGAATCATGAAAAGCTCTCTTTCGGAGATCTGCGTTTTTCCCGTAAGATCCATGCGTCGGCAGAAAAGATACAACTGCTTAAAATCCTCACGCACAGGGATCAGCCCCTCCTCTTTTTTGAAGGTCTCCCCTGCCAAGATCGCCTCATAACGCGTAGCCGCCGCCTCAAGTCCGCAAAGATATTCGGTGTTGGCCCGCATATCTCGCACAATAAGCTGCACGCTTCTCACGTTATTGTATTCGTTAATATCTACGTTGAAAAGTAAGTCAACCGGCTCTCCGACCGAAAGATTAAAATGCTCGTATCCTGCGTTAAACATAACCGCCTGCAAGGAAACGCCGTCCTTTTCCAACGTCAGCTTCAAATGCTTGCCACCGCTTATGGAATGCGAGCGAACGATCTTTGCCTTCTCCAAATAAAAGAGCGGTGTGGGATTCGCATTTCCATACGGTTCGAGGCGAAGAAGCTGCTCGGCAAAAGACATATGAATATCGTTTGCCGCAAGCTCGCAGTCGGCAAAAATTTCGTCCTCCCAGGTTTCGCTCGGAAAATCGCGCACATAGTCATTGAGTCTCCTGCGAAGCTCCTCCACGTTTCCTCGCGTAACCGAAAGGCCTGCGGCAAGCTCGTGTCCACCGTATTTCACAAGGCAATCCGCGCAAGAATCGAGAGCTGCCATGAGATTGACGCCTTCAATGCTTCGGCAAGAGCCCTTGCCCACTTCAAACTTCCCGGCGTTTGGCTCGGTAGAATCGTTATATGTAATCAAGATCGTGGGAAGATGGTAGCGCTCGGCCACGCGCGAAGCGGCAATACCGATCACGCCCGAATGCCAATTGTCCCCCTCGGCAACGATAAAATGATCGTGTTCAAAGTTGTGCGTTTCCTCAATCTTCTCATAGATCTGATCAATGATCCGAAGCTCCTCGGACTGTCGGTTTTTATTGTATTCGCAAAGAGCATCGGCAAGAATTTCCGCCCCCTCCTCGCACTTTTCGTCCTCGCGTGTCAAAAGAAGAAGCTCCACCGCCTTGGTGGCCTCATTCATGCGGCCCGCGGCATTGATACGGGGAGCTAATCCAAAACCAACGGTAGAGGCCGTCAGTTTTCCCTGCTTGCCCGCATTGGCGCACGCAAGAAGAGCCTTAACCCCGGGACGTGGCTTTGCTCGCATCAGTTCAAGTCCCAAAGAAACAATCATGCGGTTTTCGCCCACCAAAGGCATCACATCCGCGATCGTGCCGAGCGTAGCCAAATCCGCGTAATTATAATAGTTTTGTCTTGTATTCTCTATCTTATTTGCCTGACTTTCCTCGGCAAGTAGCGTCTCAATGGCAATTACAAGTTTAAACGTCACACCGACGCCCGCCAACTCTTTAAACGGGTATTCGCAATCGGGACGGTGCGGATCTACGACCGCACACACCGACGGCAGCACATCCGGACACTCGTGATGGTCGGTCACAACCACGTCAATGCCAAGCTCCGTGGCATACGCGAGTTCTTTCACCGCGCTGATACCCGTATCCACAGTTATGATCAGATTAACCTTTTTCTCGGCAAGCTTTTCAATGGCTTCAGTCGAAACGCCGTAGCCTTCGCTGATTCGTTTGGGAATATAGTAACCGAGTTTAATCCCGTCATCCGATGGATGCAAACGGCGATTCAGCTCCTCAAGATACAAAAATAGCATCGCCGTCGAGGAAACGCCATCCACGTCGTAGTCTCCGTAGATGGCAATGTTCTCGCCCACGTGAACGGCGCGCAAAACGCGCTCTGCCGCCGCCTTCATATCCTTCATGAGAAAAGGATCGTATAAAACCGTTTCGGTAAAGCATAAAAACTTTTCTATTTTATCGACGCTATCATAACCGCGCAAGACCAAAAGACGAAGGATCGCTTCGCAAAGCCCGAATCGCTTTGACGCTTCATCCACCGTTTTGATCTCGTCCGCCGTAAGCTCGCGTCGGCATATTTTCCAATTCTTTTTTGGTTTCATAGGGGTTTCCTTTAATTCTGCCCTTCGTTACTTTTTTCTGAAATTTCAACGATCTCCAAATCGCATCTCGTGTTTCCCACGCGCTTGGCGTAAAGCCAAATGAAGAAAAAGGAGATCACAAAGCCAAGCACCAACGATCCATAGTGCCAAAGCTCCCTCTCGGTGATTTTCGTTGCAAGAAAATAAAACACAAAGCCCACGACGATCGGAAGCAAAAATACAAGCGCCGCATAGCCAAGCACGCGCCCGGATGCGGTGTCAACTTTTACACGGTCACCAACCTTGGCACCTACCTTGTTTAGCGCAGTGGCCTCGAACTTTCGCGAGGCCACCGTAAGCGTGCATATGCTGCAACCGCCATCTTTATTTTTGTGGCATCCGTCACAAGCCGCCTGTCGTTCCACCTCAATGATGGCCTTATCACCGTGTATTTCTATCACAGTTGCCGTTGTCTGCATACGAGATCATCCTTTCGTTATCGGCGCAAAACGCCGCATGATCGCCTGCGCCACATGAACACCATCTACCGCGGCACTCGTAATGCCACCTGCGTAGCCCGCACCTTCTCCGCACGGATAAACGAGATCGTAGCCTACGGCACAGTAATTTTCTTCTCTCGGGATACGGAGCGGAGCTGACGTTCTGGTTTCCACGCCACTCAAAATTGCATCCGTGTCACCGAAGCAAGCCATTCTTCCGGCAAAAACCGAAAAGCCTTTTTTTAAATTTTGAGATACGAACGTCGGCAAAACGTCCCCAAGCGCCGTCAGCTTACAATGTCCGTTCATATAGCTCGGCATAATTCTTTTCGGCTCGCTTGTGAGCGTGTCGTTCAAAAAGTCGCCCATCGTCTGTATCGGCGCGGCATAATTCTCGCCCCCCGCCAAAAAGGCACGCCGCTCAAGCGTTCGCTGAAATTCGATCGCTCCAAAAACGTCGTTCCCGCAATCGCTCGGCAGAACCGAAACCGCCACCGCCGCGTTTGCATTTTTGCCGTCTCTTGCGTATTGGCTCATACCGTTGACCACCACGCCGCCCGCCTCGGACGCCGCCGCAACCACCTCACCGCCCGGACACATACAGAAGGTATACACTCCTCTTTCGCCGCCTGTGTACGATAAATTGTATTCGCCCTTGCCAAGCATGGGATGTCCCGCATACTTACCAAACAACGAACGATCTACGTCATCCTGCAAATGCTCCACGCGCACCCCCACCGAAAAGGGCTTGGGAAGAAGCGAAAAGCCCTTGGCACCAAGCATGGTATAGGTATCTCTTGCGCTATGTCCGATCGCAAGGATCACACACCCGCAAGCAATATCGCCCTTCGTCGTTTTTGCCGTCACGGAGCCATCGGCATGATACGAAAAATCTTCAAGCTGACAACGGTAAATCAAAGTCCCGCCAAGTGCCTCAATACGCGCCAAAATATTCGAAACGACACCGCGCAACACGTCGGTACCGACGTGCGGCTTTGCCTTGGTCAAAATATCGTCGGGCGCACCGTTTTGGTGAAACTTCCTCAAAACGTAGCCACAGGCATCATCGTTGATGCGCGTGACGAGTTTTCCGTCCGAAAAGGTTCCGGCACCTCCCGCACCGAACTGAATGTTGGTAGAAATATCCAACTTTTTTTCTCTGTAAAAGGTAGCCACGCACCCTACGCGATCTGCTACATCCCCGCCGCGATCAATAATGATCGGACGGTATCCGTTCTCGGCAAGTAAAAGTGCGCAAAAAAGTCCGCATGGCCCCATACCGACCACGAGAGGCCGCTCTGTCATTTTTTCATGACCGAATACAATTTCCGGTTCCTTTTCCGCAAAAGGCTTTACCGAGTCAGCCGCCAAACGATCCGCGTTTACGGCGATCGGCTCGTCCGCTTTGACGAGAACCGAACAGATCGCCTTGATATTGTCCCGCTTTCGCGCGTCGATCGAACGTTTATAAATTTGAAAATGAAGCATATCGGTGTTCATTCCCATACGCTTCATTTTGTTTTTTGCGATATGAAGAAACTCCTCGTCCCGTGCGTCAAACGGCAGGGACACGCCCGACACAAGAAAGCTGTCGGCTTTCGTTTGCGTTTTCATTGGGCCTGCTCCGTCGTCGTGGTGTTTGCGGGGGGCGGCTCCACACCTGCTCCCGTATCATCGGCATTCCGTATCATAAGCCAAAGTGAAAAAGCAAGAAATACGCATATAATAAATGCAATGATATTGTTTCTTCGATTCTTTTTTGCGGCGTTTTCTTCGGATAGAGTTTCCCGTTCTTCAAACAAATTTTGATTCATCTTTGTCTCCTCTTTCCCCATCATTCCTTGGCGTCGGTGTTTTTGGACTTCGGCAAATGGTGAGAATTATGTATCAAAAGCTGTGAAAGCTCCTGCTTGAGCAAATTGTAATTGTAGTTTCTCTTAAGCGAGCCGTTGATCGCCATCGAGATCGTTCCCGTTTCCTCGGAAACGACGATAACGATTGCGTCGCTTGCCTCGCTCATGCCAAGTGCAGCGCGATGTCTCGTTCCAAGCTCCTTGATGATATCGTCGGTAGTAGAAAGAGGTAAGAAGCAACCCGCGGCGCAAATGTGATGGTTTCGAATGATAACGGCTCCGTCGTGAAGCGGTGCGTTGTTAAAGAAAATGTTCCGAAGCAGGAAAGACGAGATCTGCGCGTTGATCATCACACCCGTCTTCATAAAATCGCCAAGCTTGGTCTGACGCTCGATTACGATAAGGGCTCCCGTTTTGGTGCGCGCCATATCGCACGCTGCCTCGCAAATGGCTTCAATATCTGCGGAAACCGCCTCAACATCGCTGGCATCCGAAACCAACCCGCGAAAGCTCTTGATGGGCGAATTACCCACCGTTTCCAGCGCGGCGCGAAGCTCGGGCTGGAAGACAATGACAATGGCAATAAGACCGATTTGATAAAAGTTCTGAAGTATGTATTTCACGGCGTACATATTCAAAAGAGTACTCAACAACAGAATAGCCGAAAAAATACCGAGTCCGACCATCAGCTTGCCCGCGCGGCGATCCTTTAGAAACTGAAAAACAAAGTACAAAAAGAAAGATAAAACGGCAATGTCAAGTATATCCACAAAAGAAATGTCTTTAAGATATTTCCAAACGTTATTCTGAAAGAAAACACCGATAGCCCCCATTATTTTTACCTCACGATCCTGTTTTTTTAGCCCCGTCCATAGTGAGAACGAGAGCAAAAGTATATGATCTGCTTTTAAAAAGCCCATTTTGCATATTATCGCTTATATTATATCATATATTACTCAAAATTTCAAATGTTTTTTTAAATTTCTTTATATATTTTTTCATTTTTCGCAACTTTCAAAAGATCTTTTTCAATTTTGCATGGTTAATTCCGCATTTTTCTCCATGTTTTTGCCCCTTTACCGTTCTTTGGGGGCCCAAGCATAAAAGAAAAAAAGAGGAAAAAATTCTCCTCTTTTTCTTTATGGATTTTTTTGTTATCAAAAAACAAGCAATCAAAGGAATTACAGAAAACAAACAAAACGAAAATGTTATTTCTTTCTGCTGTTTATCATTTCGTTCTTGATATTCCAAAGCTTTTGTGAAAGGTCTACATAGTAGTTGTGAGGATTGCTAAAGCGTCTCACCTCATCCCAAGTTCCCTCGATCTCTTCCTTGCAATGCGCACGAATTTCCTCAATGGTTGGAAGTGAATACACAAGCTCGCCATCCTTGAAGATCGGCACCAAAAGCTCCTCTGCTTTGAAATTTTCAAGAACCTTGCGCTTCCACGTATACTCGGGGTCAAAAATCTCAATCGGCTGCGAATCGTCCACCGTTTCGTCGTGCAAGCAAATGAGATCAGCCTCGGCCTTACCGGTATCTCTGCCACGCAGGCGGTAGATCTTCTTAAAGTGCGGCGTGGTGATCTTGCCGACGTTTTCGCTGATCTTAATTTTGGGGATGATTTCGCCCTGCTCGTTCTCTACGGCGCAAAGCTTATATACACCGCCAAACACAGGATCGCTCTTGGAGGTGATCAAGCGTTCACCGACACCAAAAGCGTCGATCTCTGCGCCCTGACGGATCAGCTCGCGTATAATATATTCGTCAAGCGAATTGGAAACCACGATCTTACAGTCGGTAAGTCCTTCTTCGTCCAATTTCTTGCGTATCTTCTTGGTAAGGTACGTAATATCACCCGAGTCAATACGAACGCCGCAACGGGTAATTCCACGAGGAAGCAAAACCTCCTTGAAGGCCTTGATGGCGTTAGGTAAGCCCGAATCCAAAACACTGTAAGTGTCGATCAGTAGCGTGGCGTTGTTGGGATAAATCTCGCAATAGGTCTTAAACGCCGTATACTCGTCGTCAAACATCTGCACCCACGAGTGTGCCATCGTACCCGTAGCGGGCACGCCGTGACAAATATCACTGATCGTGCAGGCTGTACCCGTACATCCTCCGATATATGCCGCTCTTGCGCCGAGAATAGCTGCCTCCGCGCCCTGTGCGCGTCTGGAACCAAACTCACTGATCGCCCTTCCCTTTGCGGCACGTGCAAGACGTGATGCCTTGGTAGCAATCAAGGATTGATGGTTGATCTGCATAAGAACGTAAGTCTCAATAAACTGCGCTTCAATCGCACGTCCCTTTACGATCATAAGAGGCTCGCCCGGGAAGACCACGGTTCCCTCGGGTACGGCCCAAATGCTACCCGTAAAGCGAAAATTGCGTAAAAAGTCAAGGAATCCCTCGTCAAAGATCTTTTTGCTGCGTAGATATTCAATATCCGCCTCGGTAAAGTTCAGGTTCTGAATATACTCAACGATCTGTTCAAGGCCTGCCACGACGGCGTATCCGCCATCGTCGGGATTTTTGCGGTAAAACATATCAAAGTAAACGATACGATCACCGTAGCCGCATTTAAAATATCCGTTTCCCATCGTGATTTCATAAAAATCACAAAGCATTGTAAAGTTATTCTGAATGTCTTTCATTTTCTCTCAAACCTTTCTTTATGTTTCATCTTCACTTCGGAAATACAAAGCAACAACAATCATGACACTGACAAAAAGCAGAAACCCGATTGCATAGATCCAAACGGGAGCTATCTTTTGTGCCACGTCCTTATACGTATCGGAATCCACGTCCTGCACAAGCTTCAAGCTTTCTTCCAATCGGTCGGCCGTTTGCGTCGTGCTATGGGCGGAAATACTGCCGATCGAAAGCTTATATTCCTTTACATCACTACCAACGGGGACTGCAAAAATACGCACACAACGAACCGTATCCTCGGAAAACAACCCGGCTGTATTTACGTACACCGTAGAAAGATCTCCCGCAGATAGCAGTAAGCTCGCCTCGCTGACACTGTTCTCCCCGCACACCTGCACGGTGACGCGGTATTTTCCGTCGGGCGCGTCCACGCAAAGTGCAAAGGACACGGCATCTACTGCGGCAAAAGATCTCTTTTCATGAAAACGGTAAAGCAACTCAGACTCGTAATGATTTTGTGCAAGCGGCATCATGCTTGCCGCAAGCGCGCGATTCGTTGCTTCATTCTTTTCCATCATAAGCGTTAAGCACCCGTCGCCCATACTCCAACCGTAATCGTTGCCCATGGCCGAAAAATCCCAAAGATAGCTTTCACCAAAAAATCGGAAGGGGGGCGTAGACGCGTCGGTGATCTCTCGGTATTTGACCGTTTGTATTTTTGGGGGAAGGAACCCCTCTATTAAGTCCTGCCAACTCTTTTTTCCAAGCGTTCTCAATGCTTCCTCTGCCTGTGCCACACCGCGTGAGGTGTTTGAAGCATCGATAAACTGCAAGCATTCCATAAGCTCGGCTTCCAAGGAAACGTCAAAAATCTGTGCAGTGGAAAGCACGAAGCCGTAAGCATCCCGCGCACACGCCAACGCATAATATCCATGGAAAAGTGACGCTTTAAGCAGATCTCTGTTTGGCGTGGAGATCGGCTCCCAATAATACAGATATTGATCGGAGATCGTAGGATATGCGTCATGTGTTTGGCGAAGATACGAGGAGAAGTCCTCTAACCTTTCAAACCCAAGCGCATCCCCCGAAGCACCGTCTCCTGAAAACGCATTGCTTTCCAACATAACGGTCACAGGAATACTTTCCACATACCGTTTTTTCAGCACCTTGCCGAGTGAGGTCAAAAAAATGCGAGGAGAAAACGAAGAATCTCCCATTTTACCGTTGTCCAAATGATCCGAAATCGGAACGATAAGGCGTATTTCCCGCCCAACCGAAGCCGCCGCCTCCGACACGGCAAACAACGAGTCGGCGTAAGCTCTCGTGTATTGTTCAAGTGTGACAGTCGTTAGACGCGTTTGGTCAACGCAAGTGCCAAAAACGATTCCCGACACCTCACCGCGCGCACT
>JAZTWS010000184.1:0-4079 GCA_045636005.1 Eubacteriales bacterium
CCGCCTGCCGCCACGAGTGCCGCCGTGATCCGTCCCGAAAAATGTCCGCCACCGCGAAAATCCTCAAAGCCGTGATATTTGCAAAAGGCCGCGTAGTCAGCGTGCGAAGGCCTTGCCTTACCGTAAAGGCTTGCATAGTCCGCGCTGTGCTTGTCCTCGTTGGGAATGAGGATGCAGAGCGGCGTTCCCGTCGTTTTTCCGTCAAACACACCGCTCACGATGCGAAATTCATCCTTTTCCCGTCTTGCCGTATCTGCGGCCGAGGCAGGACGGCGCTTTGAAAGAAGCGCACCGATCTCCTTCTCGTCGACCTCCATGCCTGCGGGAAGTCCGTCAAGCACCGCGCCGATCGCATCTCCGTGACTTTCACCGAAAAGCGTAAGCGTTATACTGTTTCCAAAGGTATTTTTCAAAGTCCTACCTCCATATATTTCTCAATTTCGCGGATGCCGAGCGTTCGGAACTCAAAGCTTCCGATCTCCTCTACATATACCACAGTCACGCCGTTCCCCGACGCCTTTTTATCATGCTTAATGAGCGCGGAAAGTGCGTGTCGGTCACACGAAACCTCGATCGGCAGACCGTATGCCGCAAGCACGGAAGCTATACGCGCCCGCACCTTCTCGGAGCACATGGGAAGCATTCCCACGGCCACGCATTCGCCGTGAAGCCATGCGCCCTTTTTCTCGCTTTCGATCGCGTGTCCGACCGTATGTCCGAAATTCAATACTTTTCGAAGATTTTTCTCCTCGGTATCACGCTCCACCACGTCGCGCTTGATGCGAAGCGCCCCCTCGATCACGCCGTCAAGCTCCGCGCCAAGCGCGTCGCCCTTCTCGATCTTCTCAAAAAGCACCGCATCACTTGTTGCCGCCATCTTAATGGCCTCGGCAAGCCCTGCCAAACACTGTCTTCGGTCAAGCGTAACAAGCACGTCGGGATCAATGATCACGCGCTTCGGCTGATAAAAGGCCCCGACCACGTTTTTCACACCGTCCATATCCACGGCCACCTTACCGCCGATCGAGGAATCGACCTGCGAAAGAAGCGTCGTGGGAATGTTATAAAAAGCAATACCACGCATATACGCCGATGCGGCAAAGCCCGCAAGATCTCCGATCACGCCGCCGCCAACCGCAATCACGGCGTCGGTGCGCTGAAAATCAAGTGCCAACATTTGCGAGAGAAGAAAACGAAAGCTCTCGAGATTTTTGGTCGCCTCGCCCTGCTTCAGCGTCACGATGCTTGCCTGCGGCAAGGCCTCGGCTACGGCACGCGCATAATCCTTGGGTACGCCGTCGTCGGTTACGACGAGAGCCTTACCCGTTTTTGGCAAGTAATCGCCGATATGCCCAAGCGCACCGCGCTCCAAAACAATATCATAGCTCCCGCCGCTATGCTTTACGGGAAGTTTCATAACTGCCTCCAATATAATTAACGGTAAGTTCCAACCAGCTTGATCTGCGCACAAACCGCCGCAAGCTCGCGAAGCATGTCCTGACCGTTTTGTGTACTGATGTTGCCCTCGGCCTCTACGAAGAAGTAATAATTCCAGATCAGCTCCTTCATCGGACGGCTTCTGAGATTTCTCATGTTAAAATTATGTGCGCCCAAAATGTTGAGAGGTTGTACCAAAGCACCCGCCTCGTTTTTGGTGGTAAACATCAGCATGAAATGCTCGTGTCCCGTGCGCTCGGTCGGTGCGGGCAGATTTTGCGTGCGCGAAAGCACGGCAAAACGCGTAGTATTGTTGCGTGCGGTATGAATGTCACGCATCAAAACCTCAAGACCGAAGACCTCGGCCGTCTCCTCCGAAGCAATTGCGGCAATTGACTCGTCTTCCTGCTCCGCTACGTACTTTGCCGCAAGCGCGGTATTGGAATAGGAAAGCGTTTCCCAGCCGTTTGCGCGGATATATTCCGCGCACTGCTCGAGGGCTTGCGCGTGACTCACCACACACTTGATCTTATCGAGAGACACGCCCTTTTTAACAATCAGATTATGGTTGACCTCGACCTCTACGACCTGATTGACGTAAAGGCTACCCGAGAACATCAGATCCATGACCGCACCCACGTCACCCGCGTAGCTGTTTTCAATCGGCAACACCGCGCAGTCGTAAATGCCCTCCTCTACGCCGTGATACGCCGTGACAAAATCGGGGCAGGCCTCGGCCTTGGCAAAGGGAAAAGCCTTTTTTGCCGCAATATAACCAAATGCTCCCTCCACACCGCTATACGCCACACGCATGCCCTCCAGCAAACGCGTCTGATATGCGCGCGACGTCCGCATTACGTCCTTCATGAAGCTGATATAATATTCACGCAAAATCGGATCCTCAATATTCTCCACACCTTTTGCGATCACCTGCGCCTCTCGATCCGCATCCAATACGGGCAGAGCGTGTTCACGCTTATACGCGGCCACGTCCTCGCAAACCTTCATACGACGCGCAAAAAGCTTCGCCATCTCTTGGTCGATCGCACTGATTTCTTTTCTTTGTTCCTCAAGCTGATTCATAATCTTCACCCTCTATTCAAAAAATAAAAAGCGATTTCCGAAAAGGAAACCGCTTTTAGCGTCAAAATGCATTATGCTGCGAAAGCATACGTCCTTTTCGGATATTCGGTTATCTTAAAATAATAAAAATAGTAAAAAAAGCAGTACGCAAAAAAGCGTACTGCAAAAAGGGATGCAGAAGAAGCCGTACATGCAGTACGGGCAGAGGCTACAGAAGACGTATTCGATTGCCACAAAGCACTACGCATAGCTTCTATACCTCCCCAGAAATAATACGACCTTATTATACACCTCTGCGCGCGTTGGGTCAAGGGCAATTTTCCATTGTTTACATTTTGTTCACAAACAAAGAAGCCTCGAGAATTTCTTCTCGAAGCTTCTTTTCGTATTTACGCCTCAGCCTTATCCTGTGCAGGCTTTGCCTCCGCGTCAACGAGGCGAATGATCGCCATCTCAGCGGCGTCACCTCTACGGGGACCAAGCTTGAAGATCTGGGTGTAACCGCCGTTACGGTTCTCGTACTTGGGTGCGATCTCCTCGAAGAGCTTGGTAACAACCGCTCTCTTGGTGATGTATCCAAATGCAGCACGGCGAGTGGCAAGCGTGTTCTTCTTGCCAAGCGTAATCATTTTTTCAGCTACCGAACGGATCTCCTTGGCTCTGGTCAGCGTGGTCTCAACCTGACCGTTCTCGAGCAAAAGGGTTACCATTCCGCGAAGCATAGATTTTCTGTGAGCAGACGTTCTGCCGAGTTTTCTATTTCCGGGCATTGTAGTTCCCTCCTTCTAAGTGATGTTGTTGCTTATTCCTCTTCCTTCTTCAAGTCGAGGCCGAGAGAATGCAACTTCTGAATAACTTCTTCCAGCGACTTCTTACCGAGGTTTCTTACCTTGATCATATCCTCTTCGGTACGGTTCGTCAGATCTTCGACGGTATCAATGCCTGCGCGCTTCAAGCAGTTGAAGCTACGAACAGACATGTCAAGCTCCTCAATGGTCATCTCAAGAACCTTTTCTTTCTTCACGGCTTCTCTTTCAACCATGATCTCTGCCTTCTTTGCTTCATCGGACAAATCCACAAACAAGTTGAGATGCTCGTTGAGAATCTTGGCGCCAAGCGAAATCGCTTCCTTTGCGGAAATCGTTCCGTTTGTGAGAACCTCAAGTGTAAGCTTGTCGTAGTCGGTGATATTACCCACACGGGTATTCTCTACCGAGTAGTTCACCTTGTAAACAGGCGTATAAATGGAGTCGGTGTAAATGGTGCCGATGGGAGCCGACGTGGTCTGACCAACCAATATCGTATGATTCTGCTTATTGCGCTCCTGCGACACGTATCCACGGCCATGCTCGAAGGTAAGCTCCATATAGAATCTCTCGTTCGGGCCAACCGTAGCAATGTGATGCTCGGGGTTCAGAATCTCAATATCGGAGTCCTGCTTGATGTCTCCCGCAGTAACCTCCTGCTCTCCCGTTACGTCGATCACGACGGTCTTGGGGGTGTTACAATGAAGCTTTGCCGTAATTCCCTTGACGTTGAGAACGATTTCAGTCACGTCC
>JAZTWS010000185.1:0-3045 GCA_045636005.1 Eubacteriales bacterium
GTGTTGTCCACAATCGGCATTGCGGCGGTTCTTTTCTATCTTATTAAGTTCCGTCCAAAAGAGAAGCTGATGTGGATCCCGCTTACTATGATCGCGGGCGGCGGCATCGGCAATATGATCGACCGCCTTTTCTACGGCGACGTGTTCGGTAACGGTACGGTGGTGGATTTCTTGGACTTCTGCCTGTTTCCGAACCTTTGGAAGTGGATTTTTAACGTGGCTGACGCCTTTGTTTGCGTAGGCGCAGGTATTCTTTTTGTCTATCTTCTTCTTGACATCATTCGTGAATTTCGGGAAGAGAAGCGTAAGAAAAACGATGGCTGATCTTTTGCTTTTGACGGTGGAGGCCGAGGACGCGGGCAAGCGGCTTGACGTTTTTGTCAGCGAAAAGGGCGATATGACACGCTCGGCGGCGGCCAAGCTGATCGAGGCGGGGCGTGTGTTGGTCGACGAAAAGGTGGCGGCGAAGAATTTGAAGCTGTCCGCAGGGAATGATGTCGAGATTGAGATTCCCGATCCGATTCCCATGGAGGCAAGACCCGAAAACATTCCGCTGGATATCGTGTATGAGGACGCGGATATCATCGTGGTCAACAAGCCCAAGGGCATGGTGGTGCATCCTGCGGCGGGAAATTACGAGGGAACGCTTGTCAGCGCCCTTCTGTATCATTGCGGCGGCTCGCTTTCGGGCATCGGCGGCGTGATGCGCCCCGGCATCGTGCATCGGATTGACAAGGATACGGGCGGACTTTTGGTGGTTGCCAAAAACGACGCTGCGCACGTGGCGCTTTCGGAACAACTGAAGGATCATACCGTGAGCCGCGTGTATTACGCGCTTGTGATCGGCAATTTAAAAGAGGACAGGGGAACGGTGGACGCGCCGATCGGGCGCAACCCCACCGACCGCAAAAAAATGGCGGTGCTTTCACCCTCGCAGGGCTTTTCGCGTCCTGCGGTCACGCATTATGAGGTGCTGGAGCGTTATCGTGGCTTCTGCCTTGTGCGTTGCGTGCTGGAAACGGGCAGAACGCATCAAATTCGCGTGCATATGGCGCATCTTGGGCATCCGCTCGTGGGGGACGTGACCTACGGGGGAGGGAAAACCTCGTTTGAGGCGACGAATAAGAGCTTCATTGCAGGGCAATGTCTGTTCGCTGCCGAGTTATCTCTTATTCATCCGAAAACCAAGAAGAAAATGACCTTTTCCTGCGAGCTTCCGGGCGAAATGCAGACACTTATTGACAAATTACGAAAAACGGTGGAATAAAAACGACGATGGGGAAATTTGACGGCATTGCCATTTTGACCGACCTTGACGGAACCTTTCTTGGCAAGGGTGGCAGAATGGTGGAAAGAAATATAGAGGCGATCGAGCGATTCAAGGCAGAGGGTGGACTTTTTACGCTTGCCACGGGACGCATGCATTTCAGTCTTGAAAAGTGGGTGCCCGGTGTGGATACGCTGGTTAATGCGCCGGCCCTCCTTTGCAACGGCACGTATTTGTATGATTTTGAGAGAGGAATAACGCTTTCCGAAATTGTGATGGACGGTGCGCGAGCGTATGAGATGATGGCGCTGGTGAGAAGGAACTTTCCCGAAATCAGCTTTCGCGTTTCCGCAAGAGAAGGCTTTTTGTTGGGAGAAAACGACGTGCGCGCGGTGTCTCAGATTGTAGATTACGATATTCGCGAAAAAAAAATCGAGCCGTTTTCCGCGTGGAGCAAAGAGGGGTGGTATAAGGTGGTTTGCACCGATGCGCCCGAAACGATTTGCCGCGTGCGAGAGTTCATTGAGCGCACCTATCCGAATGTGTTTGAATTTAATTGCTCAAGCGCACATCTTTTGGAAATGCAGATGAAGGGGGTAAATAAGTCCTCCTTGCTTGGTGCCTTTCGCGAGCATTATCTTGCTATGGGGCGTAAGCTTACGGTCTACGCTTGCGGCGACTTTGAAAACGATTATGAGCTTTTGCGCGCCGCTGACATGGCCGTTTGCCCGTCGAATGCGATGCAACGTATTAAAGACATTTGCGATCTTTGCCTTTGCTCGAACGACGAGGGCGTGATTGCGGATCTTGTGGAACATTTGGAAAAAGCACGAGCTTAATGCTCGTGCTTTTTCCGTTTTGGAGGGAGAAAAACGAGATCACCGAGTCGAATTCGCTCCCTGTTTTCATAGCATGAGAGCGGTTTGCCGCAGCGGGATAATGTGACCTTTAAGGTGAGTGTGGCATTGCGGTCGTCGGTTTCTGATAGCTTGGCTTCAAAACGATATTCGTAGGAGGGGAAGAAAAAACGCTTTTTGGGCGAGGGGGCCTCCCGATATTCCTGTGCGGCCTTCGGGGCAAGTGAGGTGCGAAGCCAAGTCTCACATTCCTCGGCAAGCGCGGCGCACAAATCTTTTTCGGGGAGGCTTGGGTAGTGAAAAAAGCCGCGCGCCACGGTGACGCCGTCCTCGCGGACGGTAATGGTATAACGCTTTTCCTCAAACACGCGGTATCGCCTCCTCTCTCGAAATTTTATGCGGTGTGGGAGGGAAAAATTCGCGGAGAAAAAGAAAAATGCGAGAACACCTTGGTGTTCTCGCATTTTTCTTTTTTGGCTTACGCCATAGCGTTGAGCTTCTTGGTGAATTCGCTCTTCTTGTGAGCGGCAGTGTTCTTGTGGATCAAACCACGAGCGCATGCACGGTCAAGTCTCTTAACCGCTGCCTTATAGGTCTCCTTTGCAAGCTCAGCATCGCCTGCAGCAAGAGCGGCCTCATACTTCTTAATGTCCGTCTTGAGCTGAGAGCGGAACATCTTGTTCTGAAGGGTCTTAGCTTCGGTAACCTTTACGCGCTTCTTTGCACTTTTGATGTTTGGCATTTGTTTTCATCTCCCTCTTTAAATAATAAGTCCAAACAACGACACCTGAGAGGGTGTGCCGTTGTATTCGTCCATGCCGATATACTATACCACATCTCAAACGATTTTGCAAGAGCTTTTTGAAAAAAAGTTTAAAAATTTTGAAAAAAAGTTTTTTTGCGGATTTTTTTGAAAAAATG